>CAZSUQ010000310.1:5667-6449 GCA_964609935.1 uncultured Thermodesulfobacteriota bacterium
TTCGATCCTTCCGTGAAAACCACCCTGGAGGCCGACACCGTCCTGCTCTCCGTGGGCCAGTCCCCTGACCTTTCCTTTCTCGATGACTCGAAAGCCGGCCTGGAACTGGACGGCAGGGGATGGCTGGCATGCGATCCGGAAGAGCTGTCCACGGGTGCCGAAGGGGTGTTCGTGGCCGGTGACCTTGCCTACGGGACAAAACTGCTGATCCACGCCGTGGAATCGGGCAAGAAGGCCGCGCGCCACGTGTTCCGTTATCTCACCGGCAGGGAAGTCGGGATCCAACCGGCTCAGGCCCATACGGAACTGTTTCCCTACGCACGCGAACAGGGATACGAAGCCGTGGAGAGAATGGAAGCACCCACCGAGGATGTTTCCATCAGGCTTTCAGACCCCGCGCGCAGCGTGGAGCAGACTTACGACGAAGAGCATGCCGGCACAGAGGCGAGCCGCTGCTTCCACTGCAATGTGAATACCATCTTTGACAGCCGGCTCTGCATCCTGTGCGGCGGATGCGCGGACATCTGTCCGCAGCGATGCTTCAAGCTCGTTCCCCTCAAGAACCTGGATTTCTCGGAAGAACAAAAGGCTGTTGCGGCTCAGCATGTGGGCGAGGACTGGGGGAATCACACAGCCATCGTCAAGGATGAGGAAGGTTGCCTGCGCTGCGGGCTTTGTGCACAACGATGCCCCGTGAACGCAATCACCATGGAAAGGATGGACTTTTCGGAGGCATGGTCATGACAGGAAGATTGGAAAAACCCGTGAAGCGAAGGGACGTT
>CAZSUQ010000311.1:0-6436 GCA_964609935.1 uncultured Thermodesulfobacteriota bacterium
CTTCATGGATGTACCCGGCGCCGCCCATGACCTGCAGGCCGTCCAGGCAGACCTCCTTGCACACGTCCGCCGCATAAACCTTTGCCATGGCCGCGTTGGCGGTTGCAGGCCATCCGTTGTCGATCATCCAACCGGTGTGATACACGAGGAGCCGCGCGGTGTGGACCTTGACGGTCATGTCGGCAAGCTTGTGCATCACGGCCTGGTAATCCCCCACCGGAACACCCCCCTGCCTCCGGGTCTTGGCATAATTGAGCGCCTCCTCATAGGCGGCCTGCGCCAGCCCCACGCATCCCGAGGCAAAGATGGTCCTTTCCATGTCCAGGGTATTGCGCATGTGGCGCCATCCGAGGTTGATCTGCGTCTCACCTCCCAGCATGGAGGATCGGGGGACCTTCACGTCTTCGAACACCACCTCGCAGGAGGGCGTGGAGCGGTTGCCCATCTTCTTGATGGGTGCAGCGCTGAACCCTTTCCGGTCCGTGGGGACGATGAACAGGGACATGTTCTTGTACTCTTCCCCCTTCTTGTCCGTCACGCACGCAGTGATCAGGTAGTCGGCCACGTGGGCGTTGTTGATGAAGATCTTGGTTCCGTTGATCACAAAGTGGTCGCCGTCCTCCACCGCGCTCGTCCGGATGGCACCGATGCCGGTCCCTGCGTCCGGCTCGGTGCAGGCAACGGACATCTTGATCTCCCCGGAGGCGAGCCCGGGCAGGTAGGCCTCCTTCTGTTCCCGGGTCCCGTTGTGGAGGACCTTGGTGACGCCGTAGAGATTGCAGAAGGCAAAGGCCCCCGCACAGGAGACGCTCCCGTAGTTGAGCTCTTCCATGAGGAGAACGGCGTCCAGGGTCTTGCCCCCCATCCCGCCGAAATCCTCCGGGGTCAGAACGCCCATGAAGCCGAGCTTGGCCATCTTCTTGAAAAGGTCTTCCGGAAACGCTTCCCGGTCATCCAGTTCGCGCTCCTTTTCCGGGGAGCATTCCCGCTGGATGAATCTTCGAATGGTCCTGCGGAACATCTCCTGTTCCTGGGAGAACTGAAAGTCCATGGAGCTCCCTTTCCTTCATCGGATCCGGTGCATCACAGGTCCTTGATTGCACGCATTTGACGGACCCGCCATAATTTAATATATGATATAGCTAATTAGTCAATCATATCAGATATGATATTATTCCAGGCCCGGGAACCTTGTCAACCCTGAATTCGGTTTTTTGCACAAGATGGGTATGAGGCTTACCATCTTCCTGTCGATTTTCCTGTTCATTTCTGTTAAGGGTTCCCTTGGCGGGTACTCGTACAGGTTGGTCTTGGTTCTCATACACAGGCTTCCCGGCGAGCAGTGCGGCATGGCACACGGGTTGTGAATGAACGGTCACGAAAGGAGACGGGTCATGGGCAGAATGGGTAAGACGGTCTTTTGTTTGGCAGTGGTCCTTTTGGTTGGGTTCGGAAACTCGGAGGTCCGGGCGGCGGACGCGGATACGATGGCGAGAGAAATCAACACGGAACTGCGTGCTGCCGAGAGGCAGATGCACAGCGGAAAACACGAGGAGGCCTCAGCAGCACTAGAAGCAATCGGCCTGAAGCTGGAGGCACTCAAGGCCGCCGACGCCAGGCATCGGCAGCTCAGGAGCCTGGAATCCAAGTTCTCCCGCCTGAAGAAGGACGTGGAACGCCGCACGAAGAAGACGGTTTCCACCCCCTCGAGCGGCACGGCGCCTCGAGAGGCGGCGCAACCAGGCACGGCCGGCGACAAGCTGCCGAGCGGCGTGACCTATCGCCTCAAGAAGATCAACGATGCCCTGGACGGCCGTCGCATGAGGGAAGACCCGTTCGACCTCATGGAAGAGATCGAGACGAAGTATGGCGGCCAGTATCCGGCCGACCACCCCGAGATCGTGGCGGCCAAGAAGCGGTTGGCGGAACTGGAGGCGGAGCGCAAGGGCGCGGCCGAAGCCGAAGCGGCTGCCACCGAAAAGGCTGAGGCCGACAAGGTCGCCCGGGAGGCTGAGTCCGCTGTCTGGGTCAAGAAGCTCGAGGTCTACACCGACCGATATGACGAGGTGAACAGCCGGGTGAACCCGAAGTACGTAGCCCCTACGACGACCCAGGACGTGAAGGAACTGAAGCGACTGCAGGAGAACTATGACGAGGCATCGGCTCTCTTCGCCGAGTACAAGAAGGTCCCGTTCCCCCACGGCAAGACGCGGGAACTGCAGAACATAGAGGAGACGCTGGAGGAGAACCTTTCCGGGTTCGTGGAGACTCAGTCCGAGAACCTGGCCCGTGTTGCCGGGCGTCCGATGGAGCGGATCGAGGAGCTGATCGCCGGGCTGAACCGGGACACCGCCTGGAAGACCGACCCCAAGGCGAAGCCGAGCTTCCTGCGGAAAGACGATTTGCCGGACGTGGAGGCGCTCATCGCGAACTCGGAGAAGGCCATCGGCAAGGAGAATACGGTTGCCATGCGGGCGAAGTATGCCGAACTGGTCAAGATGGATCAGGAGCGTCGGAGGGTCGCTGCAGAAAGGACCTTCATGATCGCCGACAAGTTCAAGGGAGGCGAGAAGAAGGAGCTCAAGGCCAAGGCCGAGGAGATCGTACGGGCCGAGTATGGTGATGCCAAGGTGCTGCGCACAACGATCATCAGCGACGACTGGAAGGAAGAAGATGTGGAGGAGTGGACCGACACCACCAAGACCGCGATCCGTCGCCGGATTACCCGCAGCGTGTCCGGACAGGTGGCGGCCAAGAGGGCCGGGGGCGTGTTCCTGTACACGGTCCATACCGCAAAGGACAGACGGAGCGACAAAACATGGGGACCGCTCAAGGGCCACATCATGTTCACGGACGCCATGGCTGAAGCCAACGTGAAGAAGTAACAGGAGCCAGTCCGAAGCGTCACGCGGTTGCGAATGTCTGAGGTCGCAGGGAACGTGGTTCGCGCCTCCCGGAGCGCGCAGCTCCTGCACTGCGGCCCTGACCAGGCCCTCCCTGTGAATTCAGAATCCACTGTGCTTGGGGATCGCGACCAGGCAGGTTCAAGGTTCACTCAGATCGCATCTGCAGAGGACTTCTCGAACAATAAATCCCCATGGACCCGATTGTCCCCCTCCCGCCTGATGAGGAGGTAGGGGCGGCCCATGGATTCTGTTCCCTGGGGATCGTCAAAGGAGCCTGTATTGAGGAAGGTCCACTTTGTGCCGTCCTGAGCTTTGGACTCGACCCTTTCCGCTCGATGGGCATGGCCCATAACCACGCAGGGGGTATCCAAAACATCCCTGATCCCTTCGGCCGCCTTCCTGCACGCCACATCGTTTCTGTTCCCGAACAGGTTGCCGTTGCGCATGGTGAAGAGCAGAACCCCGAGGCTGAGAACCGGCAGGCCCATGCCCCAGGTCCGGCCGCTCCCCAGGTTGGGAACCAGGAGCAGGAGGGTGATCACAAAGGCTGCAAAGGCGGCGGAGCGGTCGAGATAGAGCCTCCCCATGACCCTGCGTAGGGAATCCGTGGTGGGGGTCGCCGTGAAGGAGAGAAGCCTTCTCAGCTGGCTCCCGGTCACACCCAGGTCCCTTGCCTTCCCGTCGTTTACCAAAGGTTCCTGCCAGGGTTTCTTCTTTCGATCCCGGGTCATCTTCAGGACCTTGGCAGCCATTGCGTAGTAGCGGTAGATGGTGATGGGTGCACGGATGCCCATGGAACGCAGGACCTTGACAAGGAGAGGCCAGGGGGTCTTGTCCGAATCGCCCCTGGAGTCGTAGCCGTCCAGTATGGTGAGGAGGTAGCGTGTGACAAGGGATCCCATGGACGGCTCGATCCCGGACCCGTTGGTCAAGGGGCAGGGGCGCAGCTTCTCCTGCGGGACATTGTCGCTGTCATAGAAATGGCCGTGCTCCACGAAGATGAATCCAGGCTCGTGATAGAACCAGGGGGTGAATCGCACCGCGTGTCGCTGCCCGTTGTCTTCCCGCCCTTCCGCTTCTTTCGTCCCGTCGTCCCCCAGGAGCCTTCGAAGGCATTCCTGGACCTCGGAAAAGAGGATCTCTTCATCGTGATTCCCCGGGACAAAGACCATCTCGTTCCCGCAGGCAACGAACCGGGCCATGGCGGAAAACAACAACCCGTGCTTTTCGGCCAGCTGTTCGAGCTTCCATGCCGCTTTGTCCCCGGTGGCATCGAGACCGAAGCGGGTCTCCCTCTTGCTCACAGGGAACGGGGCATCCGAAGGGCCGGGCACGAATTTCATCATGGGAAAATCAAAGAAATCCCCTGCCAGGACCGCCCGGTGAGGCCGGTCATGTGGAATCCCTCCGTTCGTGAACCGCGAATAGAGGTGGGTCAGGTCCTGGACCGTGGATTCCGGGGTATTTTCGTGCAGGTGAACATCCCCGATGACGAGAAGGTCACGCTGTGCATTGATCTGCATCGGAGTTACGCAACCTCTTTGGTGGCCTTTTGCGTGCGCTTCCTGATTTCCTTTTCCCGCGTGACCCTGTGTGCATTCTCCATCCGGTCGTCAAAGAAGGCATCCACGTTGATCCGGCCGAGGAACTGAGCAATGCAGGAGCGGCCGTTCTGGTAATCCGGCCCTTTCCATACACGGTCCGCGATCTCGCCGTACTCTTCGCTGTAGCGGTCCAGGAAGTCCACGACCTCCTGATTCTCCAGGATCTGTTCCGCACCGTCGTATGAGGGCTTTGCGCAGCATTCACTCACCACATGGCGCAGGTCTTCCGGGTGGTCGATGATCTTGCAGGTGCGCAGAAGGTTGCTGTGGTACGGCTGCATACCGCGAATGGTCTTGAAAAAATGGGACTCAAAGATCTCCTGCAGCGTGTGCTCCTGGATGTTGTGCGTGTAGAAGGGGACAAAGGTGCAGGGCTGCACGTATCCTTCCACCGTGATGTAGCAGTAGCGGCTGGCCGAAAGGCATCCTCCCACGGACGCGCCGTTGTTCCAGAAATCTCCGATGAAGATCGGCTTTGTTTTCTGCCATCGAAGCGCAGCCTCGCGGATTCCGTTTCTCTGCTCGGGGCTCGGCATGAGGTTGAGGTCGGGCTTTCTTCCGACGGGGATGTAGTTGAAGAGCCAGCCGAACAGGGCCCCGCGGTTCATGTACTCGTCCAGGAAGGCATCCGTGCTGAGGATGTCCGCGTTCATGCTCGTGGGGGTGGCGGAAAACCCGAAGAACACGCCGGCCCGGCGAAGGCTCTCCATGGCGCTGCACACGGCTTCATGAACACCTTTGCCCCTCCGGCTGTCGGTCTCCTCTTCAAACCCCTCCACCGAGATGGCGGGCAGGATGTTGCCCATATCCCGGATCCTCTCGGTCATGGCCTCATCGATCTGGGTGCCGTTCGTGTACATCATGAACATCAGGTCCGAGAACTCCTCGGCCATGCGGAACAGGTCCGGATAGAGGAGCGGCTCACCGCCGCTCACCGTAATGAAGCGAATACCCATCTCGCGCGCTTCTGTGAGAACCTTTGAAAGAAGCGCGTAATCCATGTCCTGGCTCTTGACGTAGTTGAAGGAATAACAGCCTGTGCACCGGATGTTGCAGCGCATGGTGGGGTTGATCACCATGGTAATCGGGCCCGCGTAACCAAATTCGGCAAAGTTTTTCTGGCTGGACTGTTTCCTTCCGATGGCTGTTCCGAGGATCAGGTTGGTGATGAGTTTTTCCAGGGGCTTGGTGGAAAGGGTCGCCATGGCACGGGCGATCCATGACACGAACATGGGGGTGTCGTTCATGTTCTTCATGGCTCCCCTGCCCAGTGCCGCGCTTTCCTCCGGGGAGAAATGCTCCTGCACAAGGTGGAGGATCCCGTCCAGTTTTTCGTCCCAGTCCGAACCGCCTTTCCAGTCTTCGGGAAGGTGGGACTCGATCAAGCTTTTCAAGGTGTCCTTTTCAAACATGGTGGCTCTCCTTTGGTTCCGTGATGTATGCGCAGTGTTCGCAGGAGGTTTCTCTGGCTGCCTGTCTCGTGTCGATCGTCCCTGCTCAAGGAGAGACGGAGGGAAGGCAAAGACGAGAAACGTCTCAGTCTTTTACTATGATCCTTTTCTTCTTCTCGTCGCGGGTTGGGGCCCCGGCCCTACAGGGCGGCAACTCTGAGGGGTTCCTCGTTCCGCGGGCAAGGATGTTCAAGGTAGCAGGAAATGAAATCTTCCAGGGTTTTGGAGACTTGGTTTATATTCAAAGCCTTTCTGTCCACGATCCACTGAAGGGTAGGCCCTTCCATCATGGACATGATGACCGATGCCGTGTTTTGCGGATCTACGATACGAAAGACGCCCTGTTGCATCCCCTCGAGCACGAGGTCTGCGATCAGTTTTCTCAGCTTGGATTGAATCCTTCCCACCACCTCGCGAACCTCGGGGTCGTGCGGCGCCTGTCCCCAGAACTCCACCCATACGCGCGCCACGTCGT
>CAZSUQ010000312.1:0-6421 GCA_964609935.1 uncultured Thermodesulfobacteriota bacterium
GGTCGCCTATGGGACGAACAATCATTCACCGAAATCGGCCGACCCCGTGAACACGGCTACAGGGAACTTCATTCACGAAGCCGAGGACCTGGTGATTCAGGGCATCGGGCTAAACCTGGTCTTTTCACGGAGCTATAATTCCAAATCCGACTTTGCCGGACCCCTGGGACACGGGTGGACACACAGCTACCTGATGGGAATCGAGGGGGATGTCAACGGGGTGGCTACGGTCACCTATGGGGACGGACACAAGCAGGAGTTCCTCCCGGACGGGGATGGGGGATTCATCGACCCGCCCGACTGTTACGACACGCTGACCGACAATGGAGATGGAACATTCACGCTCACCGACCGGGATCAGATCCTTCACCTCCTGGATGAACCGAACAACCGGCTGATCTCGTTGAGCGATTTGAACGGTAATACGATTGCGCTCGGTTACGACGGCTCAGGAGACCTGGATTCGATAACAGACACGATGGGCCGCGTGGTAAACGTCACCTGTGATGCATCCCACAGGATTGTCGGCCTTTCCGACGCCATCGGCCGCACGATTTCCTTTGAATACGACATCAACGGGGACCTCGTGACAGCTACGGATGCCCGCCTGAACTTTGAAGAGTACACGTATGACGGCATCCACCAGATGCTCACGCTCATAGACAAGCGGGGCAATGTAAAGCTGGAACTCGTCTACGATTGGGACAGGGTGGTGACCACGCAACGGGATGCCTTCTCGAACCCAACCGCGTATGTCTACGACACGGACAACCGGATTACCTCGATCACGGACGCTCTGGACAACGTCTACTACCAGCACTACGACACGAATTACCGCCTTATCCGGGAGGAAGACCCTCTGGGCAATTATTCAGAGTACGCCTATGACGCCAAGGGGAACCGAACCAGTGTAAGAGACAAAGAAGGTCACGTGACGACCTTCGGTTACGACGACAAAGGAAACGTCATACAGAACACAGACCCATTGGCAAACAGCCTGCAAGCTGAGTACAACGGACTCAATCGTCCAGTACGCAGGGTTGACCAGAACGGGGGCGAAACCGACCTGACCTACGATGCCAACGGGAATCTGCTGTCTGCCGTTGATCCATTCTGGCGAACAGGCTTTCGGATCTGGTAAGATGCTTCCAGGATCCTGAACTCGTAAAGAAGCTCTTAGAAAAAAACAACGGCTCGCGTGCTATGGAAATCAATCTTCTGAAAGACCTGGCAGAGATCTTCCTCATGGCCATCGGGGTGCTCCTGCTGTTTCACCGGATCAAGGTTCCGGTGACGGTGGGGCTCCTGCTCACCGGGGTGATCGCCGGGCCGCACGGGCTGGGGTTGATTTCAGCGGTTGACGAGGTGGAGATGATGGCCGAGATCGGAGTGGTGCTCCTTCTCTTTGCCATCGGGATCGAGTTTTCCCTTGAAAAACTGCTGAAGATCAAGCGGTACGTCCTTCTGGGCGGGGCCATGCAGGTGGCCATGACAACAGGGGCAGCGGCGATCATCGCTTACGTGGTGGGGATTACCTGGAATCAGGCTGTTTTCATGGGCTTCCTTGCCGCGCTGAGCAGTACGGCCATCGTCCTGAAGGTGTTGCAGGAAAAAGCGGAGATCAATGCCCCGCACGGCCAGGTTTCCCTGGCGATCCTGATCTTCCAGGACATCATCATCGTACCCATGATCCTTCTCACGCCGATCCTGGCAGGCAGGGCAGTGAACCCGGCAGGCGAGTTGGGCATGCTGATGGTCAAGGTTGCAGGGATCGTGCTCCTTACGGCCGTCATGGCGCGGTGGGTGGTGGATCGCGTCATGTACCAGGTGGCGCGCACGCGCAGCCGGGAACTCTTCCTGATGAGCGTTCTCGGCATCTGCCTGGCCGTGGCATGGTTGACCTCGAGCCTCGGCCTTTCCCTGGCCATGGGCGCCTTCCTGGCAGGCCTGATCATTTCCCAATCGAATTACAGCCAACATGCCTTCAGCAACATCCTCCCCTTTCGCGACCTCTTCACGAGCTTCTTCTTTGTCTCCATCGGTATGCTCCTGGACATCGGTTTCCTCCTGTCGAATGCGGGACTTGTGGCCCTGATGGTCCTGGGGTTGATGTTCGTCAAGTTCAACCTCTGCGGGTTCACCGGGACATTGCTTGGACTATCCTTCCGGTCCGCCCTGCTCTCGGGATTCGCGCTGGCGCAGATCGGGGAGTTCTCCTTTGTGCTGGCCGGGTTCGGCATCAAGGAGGGCCTGCTCAAGGCAGACACCTATCAACTCTTCCTGTCCGTAGCGGTTGTGAGCATGGCAGCCACCCCCTTTGTCATTGCCTCTGCCGGCCGGCTTGTGGACCTGGTGTTGAAGCTCCCGCTGCCGGAAACGGTCCGGCACGGGTTCAGGTCCATGCCCACGGTTGACACCGAACCGCTGAAAGACCACCTGATCGTGGTGGGCTTCGGGCTGAACGGACGCAATGTGGCGAGAGCGGCAAAGCAGGTGGGCGTGCCGTACGTGGTGATCGAGATGAACCCGGCAACCGTGCGCGAGGATGCTGCAAAGGGGGTGCCGATCTTCTTCGGCGACGCCACCCAGGAGTCCACCCTGGAGTACGCACACATCCACAACGCCAGGGTCATGGTGGTTGCCATCCCGGATGCGCCGGCCACCGAGCGGATCACCTACCTGGCCCGGCGCCTGAACCCTGGCTTGCACATCATCATCCGCACCCGGTTTCTCAGGGAGGTGGAGGCCCTCACCCGCATGGGTGCCAATGCCGTCATCCCCGAGGAGTTCGAGACCTCGGTGGAGATCTTCAGCCGCGTGCTGGAGCAATTCGACATTACAGAGGAAGAGATTCAGGAGTACGTGACCGATTTGAGATCGGACTGCTACCGGGTCTTTCGCGTTGATTCAGTGAAAGACGATTAGCCTGCATATGATAGAATACCTTATTGCGAGAGCTGTGAAGGCCTGGAAGATTCGGACCCGAAAGACGAAGTTGTCTTTTTAGACGGATGGAGGGATGTCCCATGAGGGCGAAGACGAGACTCCTTTCCTGTTTGCTCTTCTCGGTCATCGTGTTCGGCGTCATGGGATGCCTGCCCTACGACTGTGAGGAACCTGTCTCCACGGCCTCCGGACGGGTTCAGGGGATCACCGAGCCGGAAACCGGAACCTGTTCCTGGCGCGGAATCCCCTTTGCCGCGCCACCGGTGGGTGAAGGAAGGTTTCGTGCGCCCCGGGATGCGGACCCGTGGGAAGGCATCCTTCACACGGGAACCTTTGGCTCCCCGTGCTGGCAGCCCTCAACGCTTCTCAATCCCGGACAGACCGATTCCTTCGGTGACGAGGACTGCCTGACCCTGAACATCTGGCGACCCCACAAGCAAGGGCCCTTCCCGGTCATGGTCTATGTCCATGGAGGCTCTTTTATCGTCGGGGCCGGCTCGGAAGAAACCAACCGGGGCGGCTTTCTTGCCGGGGGGCGGGACGTGGTCGTGGTCACCCTGAACTACCGTCTGGGCCCCTTTGGCTACCTTTCCCATGCGGATCTGGCACAGGAAGACCCCCATGGAAGCACGGGCAACTATGGAATCCTCGATCAGGTCAAGGCGCTGGAGTGGGTGAGGGAAAACATCGGCCGGTTCGGTGGAGACGAGAACAACATCACTGTCTTTGGCCAGTCCGCAGGGGCGGTGAGTGTTTGCGTTCTTCTGAGCTCTCCCCTGGCAGAAGGGCTTTTTGATAAAGCGGTCATGCAGAGCGGCGGGTGCGATTACTGCCTGTCACAGGAGGATGGGTTCGCCCTGGGAGGGCAGGTGGCAGAGGCTGTCGGGTGTGCGGAGGACGAGAATCTTCCCGACTGCCTGCGTGAGAGGGATGCTCGCACGATCCTTGAAGCGGTCCCCTTTGATCCGGCCAAGTTCCCTGCCAGCCGTTACAAGTGCCACATGGACGGATACGTGGTCCCGGACCAGCCGCTCCACATCCTTCAGGAGGGAGATCATCATCCTGTCCCTGTGATGGCAGGGTGCAGCCGGGACGAATACACGATCTTCATGTGGTTTGACGTGGACCTGCCCTCCATCCCCTTCACATGGGACCAGTACGAGTTCCAGGTGAGATACCGCTACCAGGAGATCGCGGACCAGGTCCTGGATCTCTACCCTCCGGGCAGCTACCCAACCCCCATGGCCACCCTTGCCGGAATCGAGGGGGACCGGTGGTTCCGGTGCAAGGCGCGTGCATCCGTGATGGCGCTGTCCCAAACCTCAGCGGACACCTTCTTTTATCATTTCACCTTTGATGATTACTGGCTCGGGCACCTCGTGGGTGCAACCCACGGAATGGATGTGCCGTTCATTTTCAAGAGCTTCACCCAGGGACAATGGTCACTCCTGTTTCCCCTGGGGCCGGGGCGAAACGCCTCGCGTCTGTCCGAGTTCTACATGGATTACTGGACGAACTTTGCCCGCCACGGGGACCCCAACGGGAAAGGGCTTCCTGGGTGGCCCCCCTATGACCCAACCGAGAGGGTGAATATCGTTCTGGATGTGCCCGTGTCCTGGGAAACAGACCTGCTCAGAGACTGCTGTGATTTCTGGGACGAACAGGCTGCCCGCTGATCCCTATGGAGACATTCCTGTACCCCTCCACAACTTCGGCGCATCTTATCTTACAGGGTGCTGGAGCCCGCCATCGGGCAAATGTCGTCGTACGGCATTTGCATGCCGCAAAGTACAACGCAAATCAGGGTCATTGACCCATCAGCACAAAGGAGGGGACCATGAAAAAGGCCTGTCTTCTAACCGTCCTGGGATCCACGATCCTGTTTCTCTTCATGACAGGATGCACAGACCCCACACAGCCGCCGGTCCTTGCCAGCCTGGTCCCCAATCCCGTGAACCCCCTTACAACCCCGCAGAACCTGGACTTTTTGGGAAGCAATATGGAAGCAGACGTCTGCTATATCCTGGATACAGGTTCAGGCCAGATACAGCTTGAGCCGGAAAACATCCCGGGTGTGTGGACCTTCCGCTGCGTTTTTGGGTTTCACTTCATCTATACGTTCGATTCCCTGGCGGACTTTCTCGACAGCGTGGGTTCCCCGTCTTCCATCGATATCACTGCTTACAACGTGGGAGTGAACGGGATCCCCGAGGATGGACTGGGCGATGATCTCTCCAGCCAGGCTCAGACGTGGTTGATTGAATACTAACCTTTCCGCTCTAGAAGCTCGTCACATCCTCGAACCCATGCTTCATGGCGATCTTCTCGAACATCTTTGCCAGCCCTGCCCCAAGGGCGTAGGCAGCTGAGATGTCGAGGTTCTCGTTCGCTGTCTTGTCGTAGAAGAGATTGAGACTCGATGCAAGACCGTCGTCCGGCATCCAGTAGCAGATCATGATGGGAACCCGGGGCAGGGGGTGAAGCACAACGGATATATCCGACTTGAACTGCTTTTCCACCTGCTTTCCGCTGAACACGTGTACCATGAAGTCAAAGAGCTCGGTGTGGGTGTCAGCCACCTGCTTCATGGGCTCTTCGCACTGCTTCTGAAAGAGCGGGTACCCCTCCCTGCCGTCCTTCAGCTCCCTGTAGGAAAGCCAGCTTCCCGAGGGGTGCAGCCCCTTGCCGTACAGCACGTGATAGAGAAACGGCCGCAGGACCCATGCGTTGACGTGGATCTCCGCGTAGAAGTTCCCCATTGTGTCCACGCTGAAATCCTTCCCAAGCACCTTCAGCGTCAACCTGTCGCCCGAGAATCGGCCGCCGACCCTTTCGGCCGCGGAAGCAAGGTCGGTCCGGGCGATCTCCTCCTTCAGTCTTTCCAGGTATTCCTCCTGGTACGTGTTCTCGGGTTGCCGGTCGCCGGCTTCCTCGGAGAATCGTTCCGCGACTTCCGGGGCCAGCCTCGGGCATTCCGAGATCCTTCTCTGACACCGGAAGACAGCACCCGCAAAGGCCACGCATGTCTTTTCGCCGCACTCCCGGCAATTCGATTTGTCCAGAAGCTGGAGGATTTCCACGGGTGTCTTTCCGGTTGCCACGATTCCCTCTCCTCTCTCTGTCCCGGTTCTACCAGGATTCCTCGATATACCCGAAATAGCGCCCCATCCAGTAGGGAAGAAGAAAATCCGCGGGCTGCTTGATATACGCGGGATTCTCGTCGCAGTGCTCGTGCTCGTAGGGATTGGACCACCAGGTGAATGTGTGCGGGCAGCGGAGATAGACCGGGATCGGGTCAAAGGTTAGGAACCTGTCATCGAACCGGCTTTCACAACTCCAATCCGTTGGGAATTCCTCTTCCCCCACGTGCAGGGTCGGCTGGGCCTTGGATTCAGGGAACTGGCGGAGCGCGCAGATGGCGTCCTGGATGGCGTCCACGTCCTGGCCCGTTGAGTCCGGTCCCAGGTTCTTCATG
>CAZSUQ010000313.1:0-6403 GCA_964609935.1 uncultured Thermodesulfobacteriota bacterium
GTGTCCGAGGGAGCCACAGACAGGCTCCACACGGGAGGATTCCCTCCGCCTCCCAGGCCTCCGTCCGGGGAACCGTCCGGAACTCCGGCGTCGTCATTGTAGATCTGGAAGTTGAGTGAATCGGCACAGTTCAGGTCGCAACCTGAATTCCACGTGTTTCCTTGAACAGATATCGTCTCGATACCCCAGGCCCTGCTGCTGGTGAAATCGTCCGCTACGAATACGTCGTAGGTGTCATAGGTCGTTTCGAAGTCCTGATTGGCATACGTATCCTGATTGACAACCGAGAGCGGCTGGTTCCACAGGACAAAGCTGCCGTTGCTGATGGAATCCACCGCACTTGCCAGATTGATCCTCGGCTTGGTGATAGCCACCTTTCCGTCCAGGATCGGGTTGCCGGTGTCCGTGAGTATCTGTTTCACCTGATCAGGGGTGAGATAGTGTCCGTATCTGCCCATGGCCGTGCTCTGAAGAATGGCGCCAGCACCTGCGGTATAGGGGCAGGCTGCGGATGTGCCCCCGAAAGCGGGGTAGTAGTCGCCGGAGTCGTATCCGCCTGAACCCACGATGTCCGTGGTATAGGCCTGGTTGGCAGGGCCGAGCAGGGTCAGGAACGATGCGGTGTTCGAGTAGGAGGTGACCATGTCCGCCGCGGTATCGTCTGTGGCGTACCATCCAGAGGAGCATCCCCCGGAGTCCTTGGTTGCACACGAATCAGCGGACACGCAGGGATAATACAGACCAAACGGCGCGTCATACACCGCACCCACGGAGATCACGTGGGAAATGCAGGCAGGCCACCCCATGGAGTCGCAGTACCCGTCGTTGCCTGAAGAAACGAAGAGCGTCATGCCCGCTGCCGCGGCGTTGGCGGCTGCCTGGGTCATGGAGGGTACGGAACCGTCACAGAGGCTGAACTCCCTTCCCCCGCCAAAGCTCGTGCTGATGATCATGATCGGGTTGGCGGGGTCGTCGAACTGATGGGTGATACACCACTCCCAGCCTTCGATCATGTTTGTCGTGCTGGCACTTCCGGTGTCTCCCGTGGAGATCTTTACGGCATAGAGCTTGGCGCTGTGCGCAACGCCTCCGATATAATCCCCGAGCACTCCGAGGTCTCCTGCCGCCAGACCGGCACATGAGGTTCCGTGGGCGCTGCCCAGCGAGGGGTCGGGCCTGGGATCCGAGTCGTCATCGCCCGTGTCGTATCCCCCGATGACCTTGGAGTTGAAAATGGGGGCTCCGCCTCCGCCGAGCATGGGGTGGGATGTATCGACCCCTGTGTCGCAGATGGCAATGGCCAGGCCGGCACCGCTGTATTCGGTTCTCGCCTCCGTAGCGCCCATGAGGGGGATGCCCTGTGTCAGGTGGGCATGAAGAATCCTGTCCGGTTCCACGGAAACAACATCCGGGTTGCTGACCAGGTCCTGGAGCCCCTGTGCGGTCACCTCTGCCGAGAAACCGAAGAGGTACGTGAACCGGTTCGTGACGCGAACCTCAACGGAATCCAGGGTGCCTGCAACCCGGTCCTGAGCGGCACGTACCTCCCCGTGGAGTTGTTGCCGGCCCCTGCTGTCTGTGAGGTTTCTGGTCACATGAGAGGCCCCCGATTGACTTTGAAGGGGTGGACCGAATGACGGTGTTTGCTGATCCGTCCGCTGAGAGAGGGAGGGATCACGCAGGTTCACGATAACGGGGGTTGTTTCCTTGCCGCCAGCAAAATCTTTGAGGACCGATGTGGGCGAAATGAGCTTGGAATTCTCCTGGAGGTCCTGAAGAGCTTGAGCAGGGCCATCCTTTGAAAAGACGACAAAAGGACAGCAGATCAAAAGAACCAGGATGATTGGCAATACCGACAGGAACCGGTTGGCTGACTTTCCGACGATAAACCCGAATGGATGATCTCTGTCGTTCTTATGCGTCATGTTTCATGCCCGTCGTGTTCGACTTGTATTCTATAAGTATTTTATACCAAGAATGTCTGCTGTTGTCAAAAAAAGAGTCCCGGTTTTAAGGTGAGCGATTCTGACTTGGTATGGCAGGCGCCTGGAAATTAGGAGGGCTCGATTTCTTTGCAAGTTCGTGAAGAAATCTAGAAACAGAAAAGCCACACCCTAATGGATGTGGCCTCTACCGTTCTCACTGAATATTTTTATCTCTTCCTGCAAGCAAATCTTGTCAACAGAAACGCTCCAAAGGGGATCAGTAGACAGGCTAGGCTACTGCAAACAAGGGAATCGTCACCAGCGAAGGTAGATGCTGTTCCCCACGGGGGTGCCCCCGGCAGGAACTCGTCGGCCCCCATGTCCACGACGGCCACACTGTCCCCGTCCCCATCGATGATTCTGGTGTCCCCATGGATGTCGGTGGCCGGAAGTCCGGGTACCGAGCTGTCGCCCGTATCGATGCAGGGGGAGCCTGCGCTCAGCCGGTACAAGCCAGGGAGGGCTGGGTCGAAGAGCGGATCTGAAGATATGTCCCCGGGGCCGGGACCGGCCGTTCCTCCGGAAAGGGAATGGTAGTCGGCTGAGGTATTGTTCCAGACATCGTTGTTCTCGATGGTCGGTGCTGCGCTGGAACTCGCCAGGATCCCTATGTCGTTACCCACGATGACGTTGTTCTTTATGATTGCCGATGCACGGTAACACCAGATGCCTTCGTTTCCGTTGTCAACGATGGTGTTGTTGGAAAGATTCGTATTGGAGGAGTCTTCCCATCCGATATACACGCCCGTTTCTGGATTTCCGGCGACCAGGTTGTTGACGATCGTTGCGTTTGCATGAAGGCACACGATCCCATAATCCAGGGATGCATTGGATGTGTCGCCGTTGTCGGAAATCGTGTTGCTCTCGATGACCGCAAGGGAATCCCCGTGTAGATAAAAACCGTTGGTGTTATTCTCGACAAGATTGTTGCGGATCAAGGGAGATCCACCGTAAATCTTGACCCCGGCGTCGTGGCTGAGGCTTCCCCCGCCGGATATGGTGAATCCGCTCAGTTGAGCGTCTGAAACATGGGTGGCATTCACCACGCTTCCGGTGCCGGTCCCCCGAAGAAAGGTTACCTCACTCCCCCCTTCCCCCAGGATATCGACCCCAGTCTTGAGGGCGATGTTTTCCACATAATCCCCGGCCCTCACAACAATGGTGTCTCCGCTCACGGCGACAACAAGGGCGTCCGAAATGGTGGAGAAGTCGGCTGGGCCGTCATCATCCACGATGTAACTGGTCTGTCCCCACGCCGGGCATGCACCCAAAAGTACGGTTGCCAACAGGCTGATCATCAGTTGATTTTTCATGCTTGCTCCCTTTCTGCTCGATCTCCATGTTGTCCTTATATGACATTATATAACACTTTTTCGTAAACAATCGACTTCTATTTTCTTGAACGTCATTGATGCCCACCATGGCCTAAACGGTCAAGTTGAATGTGCGGAGATCAAATGCTGGTAAAAATCAGTTTCTATATCCCTTGAGAAACAATGAAATCGCGGACAATCCCATGCCTCGTCCGTATTCTACGCCTCGATATTTCATGACGAGAAGCAACGACCTTCGGATCCCGAATTCTAAATGCCTTATCCAGTGGATCCAACCCTGATTCCTGGGATTGGATGAATCGGGTTCTTCCTGCTCGCACCTCTGTTTTTTCTCACTTTGACTCATTTTCTCGTTTTGAGCTTTTCAACTTGATAAAAGCCAGCCATCCGTACCTTCGCCCTCCTTCTCCGGAAATGGGAAAACCCACTTAAATCAGCCATTTCAGCACTCATCGAGGCTTTCGATAACTTGGCATGGATGTTGAAATAAAATGAAACAGCCGCTGCTTTACAGCTGGGAACATTTACGAAAATGACTTTCATGACTTGTCTATAACAAAAGGACTTGCCGAGATATGAGCACCGAAGAGAGAGCAAAAAGGCAACTGATACAGGAACTGGTGGATTTGTGCAAGGACGGGGAACAGCTCTACAGCCTCCTGTCCAGAAGCAGCCTTGACACCATCATCGTTGTTTCTCCGGGCAGGGGAATCGTTCTTTGCAGCAACTCTGTGCAAAGGATGTTCGGTTACGAAACCCATGAAGTGCTCGGGAAGAAGACCGATCTGCTCTATTTAGACAGAAGATCGGGTCACGAGCAGCGACAGGGGATTCGCCAGATCCTCGAGCGGAAAGGGTGTCACATCGGACGGGCCACGGGAAGGAGGAAAGGGGGGGAGACGTTTTCGCTGGAGATCATCAGCGGAAAGCTGAGGCACTGCAGTGGAGCCGTGCTCCTGCTGCGGGATATCACCGAACACAAACATGCAGAAGAAGACTTGGGAAGACAGCGAAAGGGCCTGGAGGCAAGGATCCATAGGCTCGAGGAGGAACTGAACCGGCGTATAGAGGAAAGGGTTGCGGACCTCGAGCAAGCGTGTGAGGAGGCCACAAAGCGAAGCCAGATGAAGGATGACCTGATTTCTTCCGTCTCGCACGAGTTCAGGACCCCGTTGACCTCCATCATATCCTTTTCCGAAATCCTGCTGAACTATCCGGATCACCCTCTCGAGGAACAGAGGGAGTTTCTCTCCATCATCAACAGCGAGGGGAGGAGGTTGGCGAGGCTGATCAGCAACGCACTGGACCTCTCGAAATTGCAGGCAGGAAAGGCGGATTGGGACCTGCAGGAAATCAATGTGGATCGTGTCGTTCGCAGGGCTGTGAAGGCCGTTGGCCCTCTTCTTGCCGAGAAGGGTCTGCAAATGGATATCCACGTGGAAGAGGGATTGCCGGCTATCAGCGTGGATCAGGACAAGATCCTCCAGGTTCTGTTGAACCTTTTGAGCAATGCAATCAAATTCACTCCCAAGGGAGGCAGGATACGGGTCGGGGTACGCTTGCAGGAAGGGAAGAGGGTATCGGACCGGGGCGGTTACATTCACATTGCCGTCAAAGACAATGGTGCAGGGATCTCCGAGGAAGAGCTCCCCGGAATCTTCGACCCGTACAAGCAATGCAGCCAATCAACCGAGACGAAACATGAAGGGACAGGGCTGGGGTTGAGCATCTGCAAGGAGATCATGCATGCCCATCATGGAGAGATCTGTGCGGAAAGCAAGGTCGGGCAGGGAAGTACCTTCTCCATGATCCTCCCTGTGGAGCCCTCCGGTGTGCCGTGTCCGGAGGGAATGGACGATCTTCTGTACACGACCCTCACCGGGCTCGACGAATGACCGGACTCATCCCAGGGCCTCCGAGGCCTTCCGGATGGATTCCAGGACGGCCGTGGTCAGGGCCTTCCGGTCCCACGGGGGCGCGTCCGCGTCCTGGATGCGCTCCATGGACAGGGCCTCCTCCGGGCAGGCAGAATTGCAGATCCCGCACCCGATGCAGCGTTTCAGGTCCACCCGGGCCGTGTCTTCCTCCATCCGGAGTGCGTCCATGGGGCAGCGCTCCACACAGGCTTCGCACCCCATACAGGTCTCCTCGTCGATCTTGAGCCGGAAGGCGGACGCCGCGCCCAGGGCCGGCATGTCCATGCGGAGAAAGCTCTGCAGGATGCCGCAGTGGCAGGGGCAGCAGTTGCAGATGAAGTCGATGTACTTGGAGGTGTTGGAAGACATGTGCACCAGGCCTGCCTCCTCCGACTCATCCAGGATGCGAAGCGCTTCCTCTGCGGACACGAGGCGGCCGTATCCCCGCTCCGCAGCGTACTGTGCGTTGGGGCCGAAGGCCATGCAGTTCTCCTTGGGCCGGTCGCACGGCTCCCCGAGCAGCTCCCCGTGATGGCGGCAGTAGCATGTGGACACGGAAATGAACTCGGCGTTCCGGATGTACTCGGACACCTTTTCATGGGTTTGGATCTCGCTGAACTCCGGAACCTCTTTCTCCACGGGGATCACCCGGGAAAAGGGGGTGAGTCCCTTCAGGATCCGTGGGTCCGCCCCTTCCGTCATGGACCAGGCCCTGTCGAAATAGTCCTTGAAGAGACGGGCCAGCCTCTTGTCCCGATCCGTGGTGCCTCCCTTCATGAACTGGAACTCGAAGAAGCCGGGCAGGACGGGCATGAGCTTGTAATGCGCCCTGTCCCCCCGCTTCTGGTGGAAGACCAGGCCCTTGTCCGCCATGCTCTCCAGCAGGGGCACGATCTCCGCCTCAGGCCTGTCCACCGCCTGGCTGATGACCTCCACAGGGTTGACCCCCGGCGGCATCCTGGCGGCCAGGTCCGCCTCTTGGAGGGAAAACAGCTCCCTGAGCAGAACCGTGAGTTCGTCGCATCTCATGACAGGAACCGTGCCCCCTGCATTGAAGAGGTTATCCACCAGTCCTTCGAATATCTCGTTCTCGTTCACGGGCTCATTCCTCTCTGTCTCATAAGGGTGTTGTCCGTCTTTTTTCAAGCTATCAGCGTCCCCCGGATGG
>CAZSUQ010000314.1:0-6397 GCA_964609935.1 uncultured Thermodesulfobacteriota bacterium
TGTTAGGCTCTTTCCTTTACCTGCCCTATCCTGATGTGGAGCGCACGGACTGCCTCATCATCCTGGGCGCCAATCCTGTGATCTCAGGGGGTAGCGGCGTCAACTTCCCCGGGGCGGGCAAACGCCTGAAGGAAATTGACAGCAGGGGGAAGGTCTACGTGATCGACCCCAGGCGGACCGAAACCGCTAGGGCCGCAGGCGAGCACATCTTCATCAGGCCGGACACGGATCTCTTCTTCCTGATGTCCATGCTCAACCTGATCTTCAAGGACTCCCGATACGACCATGCCGCAGTGAGCCGGGTCGCAGAAGCGATTGAACAACTCGAGCAGGCCGTGGAACCCTACCCCCCCAAGGCCACTGCAAAGATCACGGGAATCCAGGCCCGGAAGGTCGCTGAGATAACCGACCACTTCTTGAGTCACCCAAGGTCCGCCCTATACAACCGGATTGGGACGGATCTGGGCACGCTGCCCACCTTTACCGACTGGCTGGTGAAGGCTGTGAACCTGGTGGCCAACAGGCTGGACCGTGAAGGGGGCATGATATTCTCCAAACAGATCGTGGGTGCAGCGCAGCTCTTCCAGCGCATGGGCTTACGAAACGGCGCGACTCACAGCCGGATTCGCGGCTATCCTTCCACCGCGAGCTTCCTGCCTGCCGGGGTTATGGCGGACGAGATTCTCACCCCGGGCGAGGGACAGGTGCGCGGGCTCTTCATGGTCTGCGGGAATCCCATGATCACCGTTCCCAATGGTGCGCATCTCGAAAAGGCATTGAAGGAGCTCGAACTGTTCGTAGCCGTTGATTTCTACGAGAACGACACGGCTGTCCATGCGGATTACCTCCTTCCCGCCGCAACGGCACTGGAGCGGGAAGAGATCAACATGGCCTCGGGGAGCTTGCAGCCGATCCCCTACGTCCAGTACGTGGAAGCCGTGGTCCCCCCAAGGGGAGAAGCGCGGGAGGACTGGCGAATTCTCCGGGATCTGATCATCGCCGCCAGGCTCCCGGTAAGAATCCCCTCTGCCCTCCAAAAGCTGGTAGGTTCACTCCCCCTCAGCCCCAAACCCCTGGCATACCTCTTCGCCGCTCACAAGGGCGTGAATCCGATCAAGCTCAAAAGGAACCCGCATGGCGTAAAGGTGGACGGACCCCACTACAACCTGGTCCTGGGGAAAAAGGTGCTCACCAGGAACGGTCTCGCAAACCTGGACCCCAGGTCCCTGCCCGGAATTCTCGAGCAGGTGTGCGCGCGTTTCGAAGCACTCAGGAAGAAGAAGCGCCCCAAGGACGAGCTGCTCATGATCACGCTCAGGGATCGCAGGTCACAGAACTCGTGGATTCACAACTGCCCGTCCATGATGAAAAACCGAAAAGGCAACATCGCCAGGATGAATACAAAGGACGCAGAGCGACTGGGGATCTCCCAGGATGAAAGGATACGGGTCAAGAACAAGATCGGTCGGATCGAGCTGCCCGTAAAGGTTACGGATAACATCATGGCAGGGGTCATCGTGGTCCCCCACGGCTGGGGCCATGATCCAAAGGCCGGATGGAAGACTGCAGCAGCAACCTCGGGAGTGAACTCCAATCTCCTCTGCGACGGCCAGGTCCTGGAGCGGCCGAGCGGCCGCCCGCTCATGAACGGAATCCCGGTACAGGTGAGCAAGGTCAGCAAATAAAGACAGCTATTTCCGAAATAGCGGATACTGGGCATCTTCAGGCTGCAACCAAACCCCTTTTCAATAGAGGCATCCGTATGAAACTCGCTCCCCCTGCGATGATTACAGAACAACTCAAGAAAGTCTGGGTTGAAACCCTGCTTCCCTCTTTAAGAGAGAGGGTCTTAGATGAAAAGCTCTTCGAGAGGCTCGGGGGATGGCCTGCCTCCAGGAAGCTTTTCGATCTCGTAAGTACCTTTGTCAAAATGGCGAATCTTCCCTTTATCGGCGAACGGCTCCCGGAATTCGACCCTAAGAAGAGCAATTTCTCCTGGATACCCATCAACCAGGACATCCAGGGGGCAGAGGAAATCGCATTGCCCGAGGAGGTTCTTGACCGCCTGATCGACAAGGCCAAACACCGTATGATCATCCACTCCTGCGGCTGCCGCGTGGCCATGGGCTGTAAGGACTATCCCTCTGAGATCGGCTGCCTCATGATGGGCGAGTCGGCCCTGCAGATTCCCGCTAAGATCCGCAACGAGGTGAGTCCCAGAGAGGCCAAGGCCCACGTGAGAAAGGCGATCAAGGCCGGACTCATCCCGATCACCGGCAAGGCCCGGATCGACAACGACTTCTTCATGATCCCGGATGAGGGCAAGCTCCTGACCGTTTGTCTCTGCTGCGAGTGCTGCTGTGTCACCCGTACATTCCGCTACTTGTCCCCGGAGATCATGAAAGGTATCCAGCATCCGGTGGAAGGCCTTACCGTTGAAGTGACCGACGATTGTGTCGGCTGCGGCACATGCGTGGACAAGTGCTACACCGCTGCCATGGAACTGAAGAACGGGCAGGCGGTTATCGGCGAACTGTGCGCGGTCTGCGGTCGCTGCTCGACTCACTGTCCGAAAAAGGCCATTAAGCTCAAACTCGACAACCCGAATGCCGTCGATGACGTCGTCCGCCGAATCGAATCCGTAATAGAGTTCTGAACCCGCAGACGTAAAGAATCGTATAACCATGATGTACTTTTCTCCTGAAGAACTGAAAAAGGAGATTCGGCCGCCTTCAGAAAAGGCGCTGGAAGCCCTGGAAAAAGGGCAAAGGGATGAACTCGCCTTCTGGATCGGCCGGATGTCCGTGGGTCACCAGTTGCTTTGCACGAGCGGTGTGTACTGGATCACACGGCTGATGACAAAGATCCGCAAGGACCACGGTGAAGCCGCTCTACTGGAGGTCCTCGAGGAGATCTTCCAGCCCCTGGTGGCGTTTGCGGCCAGGGACTTTCGGGAAGAAAGAGAAAAGGAAGCCGCCTCTTTTTTCCTCACATTATGGCGGACCTATCTGGGTGGCATGAACAACCTGGAAGAGGGTGACCGAGATATCCGGATGGATCTCTCTCCCTGCGGCCTGGGGGGCAGGGTATTGCTGGAAGGCTGGTACGAATCAGACCCCGAGCATTTTTCCCGCAGCGACGACGGAACACCGATGTTCTGCAAGGGCTGCCAGGTCCTTCAGCAGGTCTTCAACACCCTGACCGATGGGAAGGTGCTGGAGATCCTTCCGGACAAAAGCAAGATGGGCGTATGCCGTTTCAAGTTCCAGAAGCGGGGGAATACCGCAAAGAGGGTCTTTTCCGAGGAAGAACTCTACCGGGCAAGCACGCCTGACTGCCACATTGCCCTGGCAAGACTCCGGCAAGGAAGGTTGGAAGGAATACAGGAACTCATTACGGATCAACACAGGGACTGGAAACCGCTTCATGATTTTCTCGGACTCTGGGTAGCCCTTCTTGAAAGCGCAATGTACAGGCGGTACGGCACGGAGTATGTGGCGGACCTGGTAGACAGGACATACGTCCCCATGTTCGAAAGTGCGTACAAACTTTTCGGGATCATGGGTGATAAAGACGCATTCAGGAGCATGGTTGAAACCTGGCATTATCACCAGGCCATCTTCCGGGTGGAGGAAGAGGAGGATCGGTTTGTATTCACCCTGGATCCCTGCGGGAGTGGCGGCAGGCTGTTCCGGGGAGACATGGGTGAATGGGCTCCGAAGTATGGGGTGGACATGAGCCTGATGGAGGAACCGCACGCGTGTAACTTCCTGAGGAGCGGGTTTCCCATATACTGTACCCACTGCGCTTTGAGCAATGTAGACCAGTTCAGCGGCAAGCCGCGGATCTTCGTCGTGGATGGCAACGCCATGAAGGATCCTCAAAGTCCCTGTGTTCAGTATCTTTATAAAAAGCACGGA
Organism: uncultured Thermodesulfobacteriota bacterium; assembly: GCA_964609935.1. Taxonomy (GTDB): domain Bacteria; phylum Desulfobacterota; class DSWW01; order DSWW01; family DSWW01; genus CAYTRL01. Next base: position 3,921 of record CAZSUQ010000314.1, read on the forward strand.
ATGGACAACGTTCCCTCCAGCATGCTGGAGCAGGTGAAGTGTGAAGCCCTGCAACCCGTACAAAAGGAGTATATCCCTTGAACGCAATTTTCATCTTTATCGGAACGTTCATCATGCTGGCGGGTTCGGTGATTCTCATGCTCGGCCTGGTCCTGCTGCGGATTCCTCAGGAGGCCCTGGGTCGCATGTATTTTGCCGTGACTTCCGTGGGAGCGGCGGAAGACCACACCTCGGGCATGATCCGTCATTTAGCGGATATCCGTGGAAACGACGAAGAAAAGAGACGAAAGAGTCTTGCGTTAATCGGGATCGGTATTGTCGTCGGGCTCATTGGCGCCGTGATTTTCCCCCTCTGAGAAACATACAATAATACGCAAAGTGGAAATAGTAAATCGCTCTACAATGAATTATTAAAATGATTTGGCTGGGGTAAGGAAACGGCTTTTTCAACGAAAGCTTAACTTATGGAACTTGGATTGGAAGATGTCGCCTTGGAGATAGCAGGATAGTATTCAATAGGGGCTGAGGATAATGATACATTTTGATGGTAAGACCGAAGAACAGGAAGAAGTCATAAAGTTAGTTTTTGATATGATTGAAGATTTACGGGGTAAATACAGTAAAGAACAGACAGGAGACAAAAGAAAGAGGATATCCTGCTACCCTTATAACCGAGTTGATGACAAGGGTGATGGGTGGTGATCTCGCAAAACATAAAGATATGTTTATTTCAACGGAGAAGAAGGGTTTTCCCCTGAAGCTTGAGAGTCTCCGGTTCCTTATGAATGCATATATGGATGAGTATGTTGATAAAAGCAATCTTCCTGAGACGTTAGTAAACTATGCGCCAGGAAGGATATTGCTGACCGCTATGGGGTTATCAGCCATAGCTTCAGGAACAGGTGGCATGGACTTGATAAAGAGAAAATATCTTCCTGAAATCATGCAGGGTCACACCATGTGCTATGGAATTACAGAACCGGATGCCGGAACAAACACCCATAAGGTCTCTACCACTGCTGTTGAAGAGGGAGACCATTACATAATCAATGGCAAGAAAATATTTATCTCGGAAGCTGATCGATCGAGGTTCATTGCTGTTGTAACGAAAGTTGTTTCAGAAGGAGAAGGAGAGCGTATTGGAACTATTATCGTTGATATGCGAACAGAAGGTGTAAAGAAGACTCCCCTTGACATAGCAGTATTTGGAGATATCCAGTACTCTGTATTTTTTGATAATGTCAAAGTGCCAAAAGAATGCCTTGTCGGTGTCAGTAGTACAAAGGTTGGGAAGAAAGGGGGAATTTCAAGCAGTGTTTTTCAAGCCCTTAATCTGGAACGGATCGGCGTTTCATTGATGTGCCTATATATGGGCAAAGTAGTTTTTACAAAAGGCGTGACGCAGGCGAAAAGGAACCGATCATTCGGCCAGCCAATGGGAAGCTACCTGAATGTCAAACATAAGTTTGCAAAAGTAAGTTTAAAATTGGAGCTTGCCAATCTGGCAATTAAGAAAGCTGCCGAGGAGTTTGATAACAAAGGAGAGCCCAAAATAGTGGGTCTGTATTCAAACATTGCCAAGCTTGTCTCGTCAGAAGCAGCGTATGAAGCTGGAAAAATTGCATTAGAAGTTTATGGCGTAGAAGGCCTCAACAGGAAAGATAGTATTGGCCAATTGACACAAATGGTTCGCCTTCCAAGGCTAGGGCCAATCAACAATGAAATGGTTTTGAACTTCATCGGAGAAAATATGCTTGGTTTGCCCAAAAGCTACAGATGAGGAAATCGTCAATGTTTGATAGAAGTAAATACAGCGTTGACCAGAAATTTATTAAGGATTTTGTAAGGCAATTGGCAAAGTCTTGCGACTATTCATACTTTCTTGAAAACATGAGGAATGATAAATTCCCCGCTGAATATTGGGAAATAATAGGTGAAGCTGGCTATATTGGTATAATGTCCCCTGAGGAATATGGCGGAGCAAGCTATAAAGCTGAAGAATTGACTGTTTTTATGAACAATATGGCGAGAAATACACTCGCCTCATACCAGTTAATGAATCAAATCATATGCTGCGAACTATTAAGTAAAAACGGGTCTGAAGAACAGAAAAAGGAAAACCTGCCAGCGATTATTAATGGGAAATTGTGCAGCGCTGCAACTACGGATCTCAATGAAGGTATGAATCTTTTTGAGATGAATGTAAAAGCTGTCAAAAAGGAAAAATCATATACGCTTAACGGCACCAAAGGTTATGTTTTTGCCGCAAAAGAAGCGGAAAAACTGATCGTCGCGGCAAGAACGGCAAATAAGGAATGTGACAAAGAAGGGATCAGCCTGTTTATTCTAGACCCGAAAGAAGATGGTATTGAAATACATCCTAAAGAAATCAATGTTCGTACTACAGTTACACTCGAGCCGGAATTTACGACGATCACAGGAGACAGGGTTTATGAAGTAAGTTTTGATATCGTAGA
>CAZSUQ010000315.1:0-6386 GCA_964609935.1 uncultured Thermodesulfobacteriota bacterium
AGAGGAGAGCGGAGAGTTTTCCCGTGAAATCAACGGCAAGATGCAGCACGGCCAAGTACGGCTGAGAGTCGAACCGGTTCCCCGGAGTGAAGGAACCTGTTTTGTTTCGGCACTGTCCGAAGAGGACGCGATTCCGGAAGCCTGTCTCAAAGAGATCGAATCCGCTTTCAAGGGATCGTGCCAGAGCGGCTGCCTGGGCGGTTACCCCGTGGTGGATGTTCAGTGCACACTCTTGTCCGCGGTTTTCCGGGAGAACCTTTCCACGCCGCTCGGATACCGCGTAGCCACGGCCACCACCTTTCAGCGTGCCTACGAAAAAGCCAAGCCCATCTTCCTCGAACCGATCATGGCCGTGGACATCATCGTTCCGGAAGAGTTTTCGAGCGGAGTGATCGGTGACGTTCAGGCAAGAAAGGGAAAGATCCTCGAGATCCAGCCCAAGAGGCAGGTCACGGAGATTCGTGCCTCCATCCCCCTCTCTCAGATGTTCGGGTATTCTACGGATCTCCGCTCATCGAGCAAGGGCAGGGGGACCTTTACCATGCAGTTTGAACGGTTCGACGAGGTACAGGACAAGAAGAACTGACGCAGGGTTCGCTTTGCAAAAGAAAAGGCCGGTGCTTTGAACACCGGCCTTCCTTTTTCGGTGCTTCGCGGACCGAACTAGAGTTTCTTCTTCAGAGTCGGCGCGGGCTTGAAGGATACGGTCTTGCTGGCCTTGATCTTGATCTCAGCCCCGGTCTGAGGGTTGCGCCCCTTCCTTGCCTTGCGTGCCTTCACATTGAAGGTTCCGAAGTCAGGGTAGCTGAACCGCTTTTCCTTCTTGATGGCGCCGGCAATCTCGCCGAAGGCCAGGTCACAGACCTGCCCGATGGCCTTCTTGCTGACGTCCGCACCCTTGAGCCTTTTTGCCACGTTGTCGATTAGCTGGGCCTTTGTCATGTCCCGTTCCCTCCTCTTTTGTTAATGGTTTTATAAAAGTGAATGGGATCACATCCCGAGATCCCGCTTGGGTTTCCGCAAAGGCCGCCCCTTCGACGATGCAACTATTTTGGGACATTCATATCCCACTAAAACAGATATTTCAAGAAAAAAATGGCCAATAACAGGGTAAAAAGGGAAATATTCCGTCCTGTCTCCCTTTATCTCGAAATACCCTCAACCCCGGGGTGCCATCCGGACAGGGGGTTGCGTGATCAGTCGATTTTTCGTAAAAGGAGAAACCGGCAGCGGCAGTTGAAGCTTTAGGGCTTCAGGATCATCCACCTTGAAAGGGGTCAACCAGAACATGTCCAGCAGAGAGGAAACACCGGCACAGATTGACGCCATCGTCATGGCCGGGGACCGGGGCGCATACAGGTATGTGTATGGGAAGAACAAGGCCCTGCTGGAGATCAAGGGGATTCCGGTCATTTCCTATGTGATTTCAGCCCTGGAGCGCTGCAGGTACGTGTCCAGGATCTTTGTGGTGGGGCCTCGTGCCGAGATCACCGCAGCCCTGCAGCAATGCGGTGGCCGGCCCACAGGGTCCAAGGAATTGATCGTGGTGGACCAGGGGGAAACCATGATCGAGAACGCCTTGAATACTTTCCGTGCAACGGTCCCATCCGTGAGCCCCGAAGGAACCCCCCTGAGCGAGGAGGAACAGGAGGCCCGATTCGAGGACAAGATCGTTCTGGTCCTGGGAGCCGACATCCCCCTGATCACCCCGTACGAACTCAATGAATTCATCGAGAGCTGCGATGTCTCGCGGCATGATTATTCGATGGGCATGACAAGAGAGGATGACCTGCGTCCGTATTACCCCCAGAACGGGATGACCGGCATCCACTTCGCCTACTTCTGTTTCCGTGATTCCAGGGAGCGGCAGAACAATCTTCATTTGATTCGCGTATTCCGCATCCTCAATCGACAGATCATTCAGAAGATGTACCGGTTCCGGTACCAGAAGAAGTGGCGGAACATCCTCCGACTCCTGTGGGCACTGATTCGGAGCCGAGATGTGAAGCCGCGTATGGTCTTCAGCTTCCTCCTGCTTCACCTGTCCAGGATGTGTGAGCAGCGTATGCCGTGGTTCCCATTCCTGGGGTTCATCCGCCGTTTTCTGGGAAAGGAGGGGATCGAGCAAGACGTGTCCATGCTCTTGAATGCCCGGTTCGCCTCTGTGAGGACCACCTACGGAGGTGCCGCCCTGGACGTGGACAACGAAACACACTTCGAGGTCATCTGCAGGAACTTCGATCGCTGGAAGGACTTCCAGGAGGAACTTGCCAGGAACAAGGGTGCGCTGCCGGATGAACGAGACATGTCTGCCGCAGGGAATGAAAAAAGCTGATCGTGATTTTGGACGGCCCATTCATGGAAGGTGGAAAGCATGACGGATCAATGGAGGATCGGCTGTTGCGGCTTTCCCCTGAAACTGGATGCCTATGTTCGGAAATTCTCGGCCGTTGAGGTTCTGGAGACCTTTTTTGACCCGCCAAAGCCGCGAACGCTGGAACGATGGCAAAGGCGCGCCCCCACCGGATTCGCGTTCATCCTGCAGGCCTGGCAGTTGATCACCCACCCTCACACCTTTTCGGGTTACAACAGGATTCAACGCGACTGGGATCGCGAAGCCAAGGAGCACTTCGGCCTGTTCCGGCCGGGAGAGCACACGCTCAGGGCATGGGACGTGGTCCGTGAGGCAGCAGAGGTGCTGGATGCCCGAGCCATCCTGTTTCAGACGCCGGCCTCCTTTACCCCCACCCGGGAGAACCGCGAGAACCTTGTTCGCTTTTTTTCCCTCATCGACAGGGGGGACGGGCGTCATCTTGTATGGGATCCGGGGGGCGTGTGGGAAGAAGAAGAGGTGTCCGCGCTTTGTAAGGATCTTGGGCTGATTCCCGCCAGGGATCCCATGATCAACCAGGGCCGGTTCTCAGGCACGTTCTATTATCGCCTGCAACCCAAAACAAGAGGCCGGGGCATTTACACACAGGATGATTTTCACCGGATCTTCCTCGAGGCAGAAGGGGAAGAAGCCGAGGGGCGGGAGGGCTTCCTGATCTGGAACGGTCCCAAGGCGGCCCGTGACGCCCAGTCCTTCCAAACATGGCTCGCCGGGTTCCTGCGGGAGGGGTATTGAGGCCGAGAGCCTGCTCCCAGGAGACGCTCCACTTCTTTTTCAATGTGTCAGGGCCACTGGATGGGATCGGACCGGACGGGCCTGCGTTTGGGGGAAGGGGCAGGCCGAGGCGAGTCGGACAGTTCCAGGAGCTCCAGCGTCATCTTTTTGAAGAAATGATCCCGGTCCCGGAGGATCCATTTGGCGTTCCAGGCACGCCATGTCGTGGAGGGGCCTGAGGTACTCCACTGCCTTCGCAGGGAAGGGCTGTGTGTCTCTGGATCCACACGGAAAAAGATGCGCTTCTTGTAGGCACGGTCAGGAGGCTTTCCCCTTGCATAGGCTGTGAAGTCATTGCAGAGCGGTAGTCCCCTCAGGAATTCGGCATAGGCCAGTGTCACCTCCCTGTCCCAGTGCCAGCTGTCCTGCCTCAAGTCGAACTCCAGTGCGATGGATTCCCTGAGCGGCAACGTTGCCTGTAAAGCATCAAATCGGTTTTCAAGCTCGGTGCGCTCCTTGTCCGGGATCCGGAAAAAAGAGTCGTAAAGGCCCCGGTCGAGAAAGATTTCATACAGGAGGAGCTGTTCGATGCGGTCTCCGGCAACTCGGTATTCCTGCACGCGTTGATTGTCGACCCAGAGCTCCGCCTGTACCAGTGCCCGTGGAACCCTGCACAGGCGAACCACGGATTCCCTCACATACAGGGTGAGATCCGGGGAAACCACGGAAGCCTCCCTTGGATCCATGGGCACCAGAAGGTCTCTCCGCTTCAACTCATCGAACCACTTTCGCTCGAGATGCTCGGAATCCATCCCGGCAGGGTCCGAAGAGCGAACCAGGATTCTGTAAGGAAGCTCACGGGGGCTCACCTGCTCGTAATAGTCGCCCGGAAGCGTCCGGTAGAGATGAATGTCCAGTTCCTCGGCACGGAGGTCTTCAGCCCGGCCCGCAGCCAAACGGGAGTAGGTCCCAAAAGGGAAGCGGTTCAGGTAGTCAATGTAACCGGTATACGTATCCTTTCGGCGGGCCTGTTCAAAGGCAAGTATCTCGAGGCGAGCCTTTGCCCGTGGTGCGTAGGCCTTTTTGCCGGGGTGCTTTTCAAGGAAGGTCTCAAAGGCCTGGAGGGTGTCCTCTTGTTCGGCCCTGTTGAAATCCCGACGGGTTGTGCACGCTGCTCCGGTCAACAAGGTGACAAAAAGAAACGTGGTCCAGGCTCTCGAGAGGCGAAGCCGGTTCCTGTTCATGCACATTCTCCTCAACGCCTGTACAGGATGAATCCCTGATTCGTCTTTGAGGATAAGGGTGCGTCCTGGTTCTGTCAATTTGTTGCGGACGTAGAAAAAGGGTAGATTACCGCTCTGCGCTTATCAACGGAGGAGTCCATGGTCTTCTGGATCCTGACGGCGATCGTTTTCCTGTTGATCTTTCTTGGTGTGATCCTTTTCCTGAGGGGGTTTGCCGGAAGGTCTCAGGGGGCTGAGGTTCTCTCCGCATCTGAAATCAAATTCCTGCAGGCCGTCTCCGATGTCGTCTTCCCGGGCGGAGGTTCGATCCCCAGGAGCGGAACCGATGCCGGCGTTCCGGCATACCTGGATCGTTATCTTTCCCTGCTGCCCGCACCCTACCGGAGACTCATTCGTGTTTTGTTTCTCTTGTTTGAAAACGCCGCACGGGTCATGCCGCGTGCAGGATCCGCCTTCCATTCCCTGCCGGGGGAGAAGCAACTCCGGTACCTGGAAGGGTGGGAATCGAGCCGGTTCTATTTTCGCAGGATGGCCGCCCAGAGCCTGAAAACCCTCCTGTGCATCGCTTACATGGCGGATCCGGGTGTAAAGGAAGCGATCGGTTTCAGCAAGAAGGATGGCTGCAAGCGCTCGGCCGAGAACGATCCGTCCTCTGGGAGAGGGAACGCTTCGGGTATACCCGGTATCGTGCAGGCAGCCGATCTGAAATCCTCCTCGCTCCGGGAGACCGCGGATTTTTGTATCATAGGATCCGGGGCCGCCGGTGCGGTGCTGGCCCGCGAGTTGGCCGATGCAGGCAGGAGCGTAGTGGTCCTTGAAGAGGGGAGCTACTGGACAGGGCCTGAGATCCCGGAGGACCCCGCGCACGCGCTCAGGCTGGTTTTTCGGGAGGCAGGGTTCCGCGTGTGCCGCGGAAAGACCTTTGTGCCCACCATGCAGGCAAGCTGTGTGGGGGGAACCACCTTTGTGAATTCCAGCATCTGTTTCCGCATCCCTGACCGGATCCTGAAGGAGTGGGCGGACGATTACGGACTGGTGCACCTGACACCGGAAGCACTGGAGCCGAGCTACGAACGCGTGGAGCGGATCGCAAACATCAAGCCCGTGGATCCCGAGATCCTGGGGAAGAAGAACCTGCTGTTCCAGAAGGGGGCGCAGGCCCTGGGTCTTCGCAGCCAGGTCTTCTCCCGTGCGGAAAAGGGCTGCGAGGGTTGCAGTGAATGCATGCCGGCCTGCCCCACGGGTGCAAAGCAGAGCATGGACCGGTCGTACCTGCCCCAGGCGCTGGAAAAAGGGGCAAGGATCTATGCGGACTGCAGGGCCGAGAAGCTCGAGGTCCGCAAAGGCCGGGCTTGCGGGGTGGAGGGGGTGTTTAGGGATCCTCGCACCGGCAGGGCCGTGGGGAGCCTCGTGGTGAACGCAAAGGCCGTGATTCTTGCCGCCGGCGTGATGGATTCTCCGGTGATTCTTCTGAAGAACCGGCTGGGGAACTCGAGCGGGTGGGTGGGAAAGAACCTTGTCCACCATCCTGGCTCAGCCATGTTCGGCATTTTCGATGAAGTTGTTGATCCCTGGAGTGGAGCCACGCAGGGCTTCGGCTCCGGCGAATATCTTGACCGGGACATCAAGCTGGAAGTGATCTGGGGGCCTCCGGCCTATCTGGTGGTCCGCATGCCGGGGTTTGGCCAGGAGTTGAAAGAAAACCTCTCCCAGTACAGGCACGCGGTTGCCTGGGACAGCATGATCCGGGGGGCTTCCCGTGGTCGGGTCCGCGCTGGGAGAGGCTGGAACCCCATCATTTCCTACCATGTCGAGCAGAGGGACGTGGACAGGATCGTGGAAGGCTTGCGGATCGTTGCGGAGATGATGTTCGCTGCCGGCGCACACACGGTGCTGCCGGGCATTCACGGCCTGCCGCACAAGGTGCAGGGCATGGCTCAGCTGGAGGGCCTTCGGCCAGGGAGGATACGGGCAGATCAGATCGTGATCCTTTCGAATCACGCCTTTGGAACGTGCAGGATGGGACCTGACCCGAG
>CAZSUQ010000316.1:0-3364 GCA_964609935.1 uncultured Thermodesulfobacteriota bacterium
TGTAACCGAGCTTAGCAAGAAACTAAAGCTACACAAAAACAACATCTTTCGACTTCTTGCAACGCTCGAGGCCAGAGGCTACATCGAGCAGAACAAGTCCACGGAAAACTATCGGCTCGGATTGAAAAGCCTTGAACTGGGCCAAACCTTTATTCGTCAAATGGGGCTGCTTCGCCAGGCCAGGCCTACACTTGAGGAGCTTGCTTCAAAAGCAAATGAAACCGCTTACTTGGCTATCATGCGTGGTCAGGATGTCATTTATCTCGACGTGGTGGAAGCCAACCAGACCGTACGCGTAGCTTCAAGGGTTGGACTCAGGCTGCCCCCTTTCTGCACTGCCGTGGGAAAAGTCCTGATCGCTTCCGACTCGGAAGAGGATCTTCGGAAGAAACTTCCAGAGGAGTTGGAAAAGAGGACACCGCATACGGTTACAGACCCCAAGCTGCTCATTGAACACCTCAAGAAGGTGAACAAGCAGGGATACGCAACGGATGATGAAGAGTTCGAAGAAGGCGTGAGGTGCATCAGTGCCCCTGTGCGGGATTACACGGGAAACGTTGTGGCTGCCATATCCATCTCAGGTCCGGCCATGCGAATGACCGATAAAAAGATGGTGGATGACCTGGTCAATCTGGTGAAGCATGGCGGGGAGGATATCTCCCGGAGACTCGGGTTCAACATCGCCCAGGATGCATTAGCCTGAACCCGGGGGAACAACCATACGAGAGCCCACTTGCTTCCGCCATCCGGTTTGATCCGGATGGCGGAAGTTTTTCTTTTAATCCAGTCACTTTCGTCCATCCCCCCCCTCTTCCTCCCTGTTCCATCTCTCCCCTGCCTGAGCAGATGATTGACAAATATCGATCCTAGTGGTAGGTATATGAATGAATATTCATTCATAATCATGGATCGATGCCTGTTCTGATCCCGGCCTACACCTCAAATCCCTCCCGAAAGCAGGACTTACCGGACCATGGCACTGAAAGAAAAGGATAAAAGCAAACACGAAAAGATCATTGAAGGTGCAATCAAGGTCTTTGCAAGAAAAGGCTTTTATAATGCCAAGGTTTCGGAGATCGCGCGAGAGGCCAACGTGGCCGATGGAACCATCTATCTCTACTTCAAGAACAAAGACGACATTCTCATCTCGCTGTTTGAAGAAAAGATGGATCTGATCATCCATCGAATGGAGGAAGAACTGGCCAAGGTGGATGATCCTCTGGTGAAGATAAAAACCTTTGTGGAGCACCACCTCAAACTCGTCAAAGAAAACAAGCACCTTTCAGAGGTCATACAGATCGAGCTTCGGCAGTCGAGCAAGTTCATGAGGCGTTATCTCCCTGTCAAGTTCCTCAATTATCTGGACCTGATCGGGAAGATCATCGAGGAAGGGAAACATGCCGGGGTTGTACGTGAAGATGTCATCCCTGCGATCGCAAAGAGGGCCATCTTCGGCGCCCTGGACGAGATGTCGCTGTACTGGGTCCTCGCAAAAAAACATAAATACAGCCTCGAGCAGTCCATCGAACAGATGAGCAACATGTTCATCGACGGACTTCGGGTCACGGAAAACCGAAAAAGCGAACAGGATTCGGCTGCACCGGCTGCCTGAGCAGGATCTGTTTCGGGCGTTTGCCGGTAAGAGGAAATCCTTTCTGCTGCTTTGCTTGTTTCCTTGAAGACTCTTATTGTTTGTTTTTGTTTCTTTAAACTCTAGATTCATGTGCAAGAAGGAGGGAAGACCGTGGATATCCTGGTTTGCATGAAACAAGTTCCAGACACAGAAACAAAGATCCAGATCAATCCCGAAGGCACAGGCATCGTTACCGACGGCATCAAGTACGTGATGAATCCCTACGATGAGTTTGCCGTTGAGGAAGCTCTCCGGATCAAAGAGAAGCTGGGTGGAACGGTAACCATCGTTTCCATGGGGCCGCAGCGCGCCACCGAGGCGATTCGTACCGGACTCGCCATGGGCGCTGACAAGGGCGTTCACCTGAACGACCCTGCCTTTGAAGGGGCTGACAGCTATGCAACGGCAAAGGCCCTGGCCGCAGCCATCAAGAATCTTTCCTTTGACATCATCCTGGGCGGGAAACAGGCGGTTGACGAAGACAATGCCCAGGTTTATGCCGCCCTGGCGGAAATGCTCGATATCCCCCACGTGTCGGTGGTTACCAAGCTGGAAATCGGGGACGACGGCAAGAGCGCCACGGCAGAGCGCGAGGTGGAAGGCGGTGCAAAAGAGGTCATCCAGACCACGCTGCCCGTACTGATTGCGGCCCAGAAGGGGCTCAATGAGCCGCGATACGCCTCCCTGCCCGGTATCATGAAGGCGAAGAAGAAGCCCATCGACGCTGTGGACGTTGCAGCGAGCGGACTCAGCGCGGATGACGCGGGTGAGAAGGGCTCCAAGCTGAAGGCCGTCAAGTTCTCCCTCCCTCCGGAAAGAGAAGCCGGAAAGGTTTTGGAAGGAGAGCCGGAAGAGGTCTCCGCACAGGTGGTCAAGCTTCTTCGTGAAGAGGCCAAGGTGATCTGACCCGACAGGCCCTGCCGAGGCCCGGACACACGACAAAGTGTGCCAGAAAGAAAACAATCTTTTTCAAAATAGAGGAGAAAGGAAGATGGCTACGGGAATCTGGGTGATTGCTGAGCAGAAGGATGGAAAGCTCAAGAAGGTAACCCTGGAGATGCTTTCCAAAGCAAAGGAGATGGCAGGAGGAGAGCCTGTCACGGCCCTGCTTCTGGGTTCTGGAGTGGAAGGCCTTGCCGCGGAGATGGGTCCCTATGGAGCCGACAGCGTGCAGGTGTTCGACGCAGACATTCTCAAGGACTATACCACGGACGCATACACAAAGGTCATCGCGGATGCCGTGAAAGAGGGAGACCCGAACATCCTGCTGGGACCCGCCACAGCGACAGGAAAGGACCTGCTGCCCAGGGTCGCCGCCAGGCTGGACACAGGGCTTGCCAGCGACTGCATCGACGTGACGGTAGAGGGCGGCAAGCTGGTGGCAACCCGCCCCATGTATGCCGGAAAATGTGTTGTGGAGGCCACGGTCCCGGAGGCCACGCCGCAGATGGCCTCGGTCCGGCCCAATGTCCTCTCCGTGGGGGAAGCGGACGCTTCCAAACAGGCGGAGGTCACGAAAAAAGACGTGGCCGTGTCCGATGCGGACCTGAAGGCCGTGCTCAAGGAGATCGTAAAGGGCGCCAGCGAACAGGTGGATCTCACCGAGGCAGCCAACATCGTTGCCGGCGGAAGGGCCATGAAGGAAAAAGACAATTTCAAGATCCTCTGGGACCTGGCAGAGGTTCTGGGACCGGGGACAACCGTGGGCGCATCCCGCGCGGCCGTTGACTC
>CAZSUQ010000316.1:3374-6373 GCA_964609935.1 uncultured Thermodesulfobacteriota bacterium
TAACAAGGTGGTCGATTTCCTGAAAGAGGAAGGTGATGTGAACCTGGCCGACGCCAACATCATTGTGTCGGGCGGCCGCGGAGTCGGCGGCCCGGACGGCTTCGCTCCTATCCGGGAACTAGCGGAAGTCCTGGGCGGCGCGGTTGGTGCATCGCGAGCGGCGGTGGACGCCGGCTGGATTCCATATGCTCATCAGGTTGGCCAGACAGGCCGGACAGTCCGCCCTGACATCTACATCGCCTGCGGCATCTCTGGGGCCATCCAGCACCTGGCAGGCATGCGGACCTCCAAGGTGATCGTGGCCATCAACAAGGACCCTGAAGCGCCTATCTTCCAGAAGGCGGATTACGGGATCGTGGGCGACCTGTTCAAAGTCGTCCCTCTCCTTACCGAGGAGATCAGGAAGCTCAAGGCTTCGGATTGATCCCTGTTGAAACCGTAACCGTCCACAAAGGAGTAAGCTAATGTCAGAGCATCTGCCGGGATGGTATCCGGGGGGAACGCCGACCAATATCATCACGACCATCCTGTTTCTTGGGGCCTTGGGCGTGTTCTGCTATGTGGCTTGGGGACTTGTCAAGATCCTTCTGCTCGGCGCAAAGGAAGACCGGTTCGACAAGGTCGGTGAGCGCATCAAGTCGGTTCTGGTGTTCGTCCTCGGGCAGCGCCGTGTGATCCGTGAGCCCGCCGGCTGGGGACACTTCATCATCTTCTGGGGCTTCATCTTCATCTCGCTGGGCACGGGGGAAGGCTTCATCAAGGGAATCTGGCCCGGATTCACCTACCGCACCATTCTCGATCCCCTGCACCTGGGCTGGCTCTACATGCCTTACAACCTCATCGTGGACCTGATCAGCGTGGGCGTCCTGGTGGCACTCACCATCGGCCTCGTCCGCCGTTACGTGATCAAGCCGCTTCGCCTCGAATCCGACGATCCCAAGGCCAAGGTGGACGCCACGATCATCATCGGGCTGATCTACGTGCTGATCATCTTCATGTTCCTCCTGCGGGGCACGGAGATCAACATTGCCAACTATGAGGCCGAGCATGTTGCCGGCTTTCAGGCGCCCATCAGCGCTGCGATCTGGGCTCCGGTCTCCTGGCTTGTAGGCGTCCTGCTGGGAGGTCCCATCACCTCTCAGGTCCAGTTCGGACACCAGCAGGTCTTCTCCGCCATCTTCTGGTGGATCCACAACATCATCATCCTGATTTTCATGGTCTACATCCCCTTTTCAAAGCACCTTCATCTCCTGGGCGCCATTCCCAATGTCTACTTCCGTTCCTTCCTGCCCAGAGGACAGTTGACCAAGATGGACCTGGAAGACGAAACCCTGGAGAGCTACGGGATCTCCAAGGTGGAGGAATTCACCTGGAAGCAGCTCCTGGATGAGTATGCCTGCACCGAGTGCGGACGATGCCAGGAAAACTGTCCCGCCTTCTTGACGGACAAGGCCCTGAGCCCGAGCCGCATGATTCATCACATGAAGCTGCACCTCAAAGAGAAGGGCGCCCTGATGGTGGCCGGTAAGGCCGAAGACAACCTCACCGATGACGAGAAGGCACTGCTGGAAAAGCCGATGATCGGCGAGGTGATTACCGAGGATGCGGTCTGGGACTGCACCACATGCCGGAACTGCCAGGAAAACTGCCCGGTCTTCATCGAGCACATCCAGAAGATCGTGGACATGCGGCGGTACCTGGTGCTCACCGAGAGCCGTTTCCCGTCCGAGGCCCAGGCCCTGTTCCGAAACATGGAGACGAACTACAACCCCTGGTCCATGGGCTATGCCTCAAGGGCCGACTGGGCAAAAGAGCTCGAGGTGAAAACCCTGAGCGAATCAGGTGGTGAAACCGACATCCTGTTCTGGATCGGCTGTGCGGGATCCTTTGACGACAGGGCCCAGAAGATCAGCACTGCCATGGTGAAGATCCTCAAGGCGGCCGGAGTCGACTTTGCCATCCTCGGCACGGAGGAGATGTGCTGCGGCGAGACGGCCCGCCGAATGGGCAATGAGTATCTCGGACAAACCTTGATGGACGGCAACGTGGAAGTACTGTCAAACTACAAGTTCAACAAGATCATGACCTTCTGCCCCCACTGTCTCAACTCCCTGCGGGATGAATACCCGCAGTTCGGGGGCAACTACGAGGTGATCCATCACACGGAACTTCTTGCCGAACTCCTGAAGGCCGGCAAGGTACCGACTCCCAAGGGTCTCAACGGGAGCGGACCGATAACGATCCACGACTCCTGCTACCTGGGGCGGTACCACGACATCTACGAAGCTCCCAGAGATACACTGAAGGCTATCCCGGGGGCCCAGGTGGTTGAGATGGACCGTCATCACAACAAGAGCTTCTGCTGCGGGGCGGGAGGCGGTCGGATGTGGCTGGAGGAGCTCGTGGGCACGCGGATCAACGACAAGCGAACAGAGGCTGCCATCGCCACAGGGGCAAAAACCATCGGCACGGCCTGCCCCTATTGCCTGACCATGTTTGAAGACGGAGTCAAAGATAAGGGAGAAGGGGAAAACATACAGGTTGTGGACCTTGCGGAATTGATCGCTCAAGGGCTATGAAACACGTTGCGCCCTCGCTCTCAGGCGGACGCGAATGTGGAACCTGAAAGCAGCAAGCGGGGGCAAACACGTCCACGATTCTTTACAGAGGGAGGTACACGAGGAGACCTCTGGTAGCAGAATACCTGGAGCGGAAGCGGAAGCGGATTGCGGAAGAGGTCTTAGCCATGCTGTTGATCCTTCGGACCTGAAACGTTGCTCGTGACTTTCCCCTTTCCTGTCCCTTTCTTCGCCCTGAACACCGCTTTTACCCTTCAGAGGTGAAAGCGGTGTTCTTTTTTCATCTGTTGACGAACGGCTCGTTTTCCTATAGATTTTCAGGGATCTTCTGCTGCCGAAGTTCTTCGCAAGCCCTTTGGATTCTAAGCCTGGATTATGCGGGAGGAATGCTGAAAAGCTACTCGCAATTCCTTCAAATGC
>CAZSUQ010000317.1:0-6368 GCA_964609935.1 uncultured Thermodesulfobacteriota bacterium
GTGGTGGACGGGGACGTGGTCGTGGCGGACTACGAGGGCCTGCTGGACGGGGAACCGCTGCCCGAAGACCAGAAGAAGGATGTGTTTATCGAGATCGGCGCGGGGAACTACAAAAAGGACGTGGAGGAGGCGCTCGTGGGTTCCCGGATCGGGGATACGCGGGAGGTAGAGGTGGAGTACCCGGACAGCGCCGTCAACAAGCAGATCGCGGGCAAGAAGGTGCTCTACCGGTTTCATGTGAAAAAGATCATGAAAAAGGAGTTGCCTGGTCTGGATGACGAATTCGCCAAGGACGTGGGCCCGTTCGATTCCCTGGACGCCCTGAAGGAGCGGGTGCGGGAACAGATCCTGCAAGAGAAGAAAACACGGAACCGGAGAGACCAGCAGGAAAAGCTCCTGGACACAATCCTCGAGCGGAACCCCACGGAGGCCCCGCGCTCCCTGGTCAAGGAGCGGTTGGGCCAGATGATGCTGGACGCCAGGTCCCACTTTATTTCCCGCGGGATGATGCTGGAAAAGGACAGCGAGGATTCCCAGAAGCTGGAGACGGAACTGGAGGTCCTGGCGGAAAAGGACGTGAAGAAGCACCTCCTGCTCGATGCCATCGCCCGGAAGGAGTCGATCACCGTTTCAGACGCCGACGCCGAGGAGGAGATCCGGAAGTACGCCGAGCAGAACCAGCAGAGCCTGGAGAAGATCCGCGCCGACGTCCAGAAGCAGGAGGACGGCCTGGAACGGTTCAAGCACAACCTCCTGCGAGAAAAGACGCTTGATTTTCTTCTGCCGCAGGATACAATAATAGAAGAGGAAAAAAGCAAAGAAGAATAAAGAATTTTGCCGATACCATAATTAATCACCCTGGAAACGAACCCCCTTGAGGAGGGCTTGCCCGTCCCTGCAGGATGGGATAGACCCGGACGGTTTTCACATGAACCTGATACCGATCGTTGTTGAGCAGACCAGTCGCGGCGAGAGATCCTACGACATATTCTCCCGGCTGCTGAAAGACCGCATCGTATTCATCGGCACCCCCATCACCGACGAAATCGCCAATCTTGTCATCGCCCAGCTTCTTTTCCTGGAGAGCGAGGACCCGGACAAGGACATTCACCTGTACCTTAATTCGCCGGGCGGATCCGTCAGCGCCGGCCTGGCCATCTACGACACCATGCAGTACGTCAAGCCGCCCATCTCCACGATCTGCATGGGACAGGCGGCGAGCATGGGGGCCGTGCTGCTGGCCGCGGGCGCCCGGAAAAAACGGTTCGCCCTGCCGCACGCCAGGATCCTGATCCATCAGCCCATGGGCGGGTTTCAGGGGCAGGCCACCGACATCGACATTCACGCCCGCGAGATCCTCCGGGTCCGCGAGGAGTTGAACCGTATTCTGGCAAAGCACACCAAGCAGACCATCGAAAAAATCACCGAGGATACCGAGCGGGATTTCTTCATGGACGGGCAGCAGGGCAAGGAATATGGAATCATCGATGAGGTGGTATTGCATCATAAAGGGAAATAACGTCTGACAGTCTGGGGTGGAGCGGAAAGACGAGGCGGGGTGTTCAAGAACCCTCTTGATCGGAGGACAGGGAGTGAGTCGAAAAGGAAGCTACGATCATCCCGGAAAGCTGGTGTGTTCGTTTTGCGGCAAAAGCCAGGACGAAGTCCGGAAACTGATCGCAGGACCGACCGTCTACATCTGTGACGAATGCATCGAACTGTGCAACGAGATCATCGCCGAGGAATGCGAGCAGGAAGACCACCGCAAGCGCGGTGCGTCCCTGTCCAAGCCTCACGAGATCAAGAGCTTCCTGGATCAGTACGTGGTGGGCCAGGAGCGCGCCAAGAAGATGCTCTCCGTGGCCGTGTACAACCACTACAAGCGGATCCAGCAACCCCAGGACAGCGACAACGTTGAGCTGCAGAAGAGCAACATCCTCCTGATCGGGCCCACCGGGTCGGGCAAGACCCTGCTGGCCCAGACCCTGGCCCGCTATCTGAACGTGCCGTTTACCATCGCCGACGCCACCAGCCTCACCGAGGCCGGCTACGTGGGAGAGGATGTGGAGAACATCATCCTCAACCTCCTGCAGGCGGCGGACTACGATATCGAGCGGACCCAGCGGGGGATCGTTTACATCGACGAGATCGACAAGATCTCCCGAAAATCCGACAGCCCGTCCATCACCCGGGACGTGTCCGGGGAGGGGGTGCAGCAGGCCCTGCTGAAGATCATCGAGGGATGCACCGCCGCGGTACCGCCCAAGGGCGGCCGGAAACACCCGCAGCAGGACTTTCTGCAGATCGACACCACGCACATCCTGTTCATCTGCGGCGGGGCGTTCCACGGGCTGGAGTCGATCATCGAACGGCGCGTCCGCTCCAAGACCATGGGGTTCGGGGCGGAGATCACCTCCCGGGTCAACCGGAAGGTCGGGGACACCCTGCGGCTTGTGGAACCGGAAGACCTGCTGAAGTACGGACTCATCCCGGAATTCATCGGCCGGCTCCCCGTGCTGGCCACCCTGGAAGACCTCACCGAAGAGGACCTGGTCAAAATCCTCACCGAGCCGAAAAACGCCCTCACCCGCCAATACCAGCGGCTCTTCGAAATGGACGATGTCACTCTCCGCTTTGCGGGGGAGGCCCTGCAGATGGTGGCACACGAAGCCATCAAGAAGGGAACCGGCGCGCGCGGTCTTCGCGCCATCCTGGAGCAGAGGATGCTGGACATCATGTACACCATTCCCACCCTGGACGAAGTCAAAGAGTGCATAATCAACCGGGACGTGATCCAGAAAAAAGCTGATCCCATTCTCGTGTTTGAAAAAAAACAGGAGAGCGCGTAACCCGGCATCCGGAGACAGCGCCTCACCCGGATTGGGATCCGGGAAGCGGATTCCATGACGGAACAAACGCATGACGAGAAAGGCAAGGAAGCCTGATCCGGGCAACCTTGGCAGGCAACTTATGGAAGAGAAAGACGATCTGATCATCCTGCCCATGCTTCCCCTGCGGGACATCATCATCTTCCCGCACATGGTGGTTCCCCTGTTCGTGGGGCGGGAGCGGTCCATCAACGCCCTGGAAGAGGCGATGAACAAGGGCAAAGAGCTGTTCCTGTCCGCCCAGCGAAACGCCAAGGTCCAGGACCCGGAAGAAAAAGACATCTTCACCATCGGGACCATCGGTTCCGTGATCCAGCTTCTGCGCCTTCCCGACGGCACGGTGAAGGTCCTGGTAGAGGGGAAGAAGCGGGCCCGGCTCGTGGAGTACCTGTCCAAGAAAGACCTGTTTCTGGTGCGCGTGGAGGAGGTGGAGGAATTGGAGGGGGCGTCCTCCGAGTCCGAGGCGCTCCTGCGAAGCATCCAGACCTCGTTCGAGCACTTCGCCCGGCTGAACCGGAAGATCCCCCAGGACATGGTCCTGTCCATCTCCTCCATCGAAGACCCCGGGAAGCTGGCGGACACCATCGTAGCCCACCTCAACCTGAAGTTGCCGGACAAGCAGGAGATCCTGGAGATCCAGGACAAGATGAAGCGCCTGGAAAAGCTGTTCGCCCTGCTGAAGTCGGAGATCGAGATCCTGGAGGTAGAGCGCAAGATCCGCTCGCGCGTGCGCAAGCAGATGGAGAAGACCCAGAAGGAATACTATCTGAACGAGCAGATGCGGGCCATCCAGAAGGAGCTCGGGGAGAAGGACGAGTTCAAGAACGAGGTGGATGAGCTCGAAGCGCGCCTGCGCAAGAAGAAGATGTCCAAGGAAGCAAACGAACGGACCAAGAAGGAAATCAAGAAACTCCGCATGATGTCTCCCATGTCCGCGGAGGCCACGGTGGTCCGGAATTATATCGACTGGATCCTCTCGCTCCCCTGGTACGACTACACCGAGGAGCAGGTGGACATCGACGCCGCGGAACAGATCCTGGACGAGGACCACTACGGGCTTAAGAAGGTCAAGGAACGGATTCTGGAGTACCTGGCCGTCCGTGCCCTGGTGGAAAAGATGAAGGCTCCCATCCTCTGTTTCGTGGGCCCGCCGGGTGTGGGCAAAACCTCCCTGGGGAAATCGATCGCCCGGGCCACCAGCCGCTCGTTTGTCCGGGCCTCGCTGGGAGGCGTCCGGGACGAGGCCGAGATCCGGGGACACCGGAGAACCTACATCGGCGCGCTCCCGGGGAAGATCATCCAGTACATGAAGAAAGCCGGCTCCGGCAACCCGGTTTTTCTGCTGGACGAAGTGGACAAGATGAGCACCGACTTCCGCGGCGACCCGGCCTCAGCGCTCCTGGAGGTCCTGGACCCGGAGCAGAACCACGCCTTCAACGACCATTACCTGGACCTGGACTACGATCTCACCAAGGTAATGTTCATCACCACGGCCAACACCCTGTTCAACATCCCGCGTCCCCTGCAGGACCGCATGGAGATCATCCGGCTGGAGGGGTACATCGAGACCGAAAAGATGCAGATCGCCAAGGGCTTTCTCCTGCCCAAGCAGCGGGAAGCCCACGGGCTCACCGAAGAGAACCTCCCGTTCACGGACGGGGCGCTGCTGGAGATCGCCCGCCGGTACACCAAGGAGGCGGGCGTACGGGGTCTGGAGCGGGAGATCGCCACGATCTGCCGGAAGATCGCCCGCGAAGTGGTCAAAAAGGGGCGGGACAGCCAGATCAAGATCACGGCGAACGTGCTGGAAAAGTACCTGGGCGTGCCCAAGTACCGGTTCGGGGTCAAGGAGGGAGAACACCGCATCGGCCTCACCAACGGCCTGGCGTGGACCGAGAACGGCGGTGAACTGCTTGTGACCGAGGCCACGGTCATGCCCGGCAAGGGCAAGCTCATCATCACGGGCAAGTTGGGAGACGTGATGAAGGAGTCGGTCCAGGCCGCCATGAGCTATGTCCGCTCCCGGGCGCACATCCTGAAGCTCCATCCCGATTTTTACCACAACTTCGACATCCACGTTCACATCCCGGAAGGCGCCATCCCCAAGGACGGCCCCTCCGCGGGGATCACCATAGCCACATCCATCGCCTCCGCCCTCACCCGACGCCCGGTACGGCTGGACCTGGCCATGACCGGGGAGATCACGCTGCGGGGCCGGATCCTGCCGATCGGTGGGTTAAAGGAAAAGGTGCTCGCCGCTCACCGGGCCGACGTGGCGACGGTCCTGATCCCCAAGGAAAACGAGAAGGACATCCGCGAGGTGCCCGCACAGGTGCTCAAGAAGGTGAAGCTCTTCATGGTGGAGCACATGGACGAGGTGCTCAACCGCGCCCTGCTCCCCGACGCCCTGCCCAGCCCCCTGGACAAGACCACCAAGCTGGATCAGCAGGGGGCCTCGGACGAGGACGAAGAGTACATAGAAGAACCCGGCCCTTCCCTGCTCTGAGCGCAAGCTGCGGGCGATCTCCGGGGAACAGGAAAAGATTCCCTGCCGGGGCCGACACAAGGCACTGGAAAAAAGAATCAACTTCGGGTATATTGTTCCCGTATGCTTCTTCCGGGCGGGTAGCTCAGTTGGGAGAGCGTCGGCCTTACAAGCCGAAGGTCACAGGTTCGAGACCTGTTCCGCCTACCAAGAGCAGAAAACCTTACGGGGGCGTGGTGCAGCTGGTTAGCACACCGGCCTGTCAAGCCGGAGGTCGCGAGTTCAAGTCTCGTCGCTCCCGCCAGAAACAAAAAGGACTTACGAGAAATCGTAGGTCCTTTTTTTTGCTAACCCGTTCCCAACTTCTATCCCCTCACCTCATCTTCTTCCTGTAACGCTCCACATCCTGAAAACGGAACACCCAGTACTTCCCTTTCTTTTTTCCTTTCAAGAGTTCCGTCTTGGCCAGCAGGATGACATCATCGGGAGAGCAATCCAGGAGGTAAGCCACGTCCTTCGACTTTAAGGTGCGGTTTATGGTCTGCATTGCTGGGAACTCCAAGGAAAAAGGGGATGGGGGAATTGTTTCTCATTTAATAATTCATTATTACATGGAATGCAAGAGAAAAAGTTGAAGACATCTTGGACAGGACGCAATCCGAAAGAACGGTCGTTCCCAGTCACGGTAGATCCTTTATGAAGCAGAGCTTTCCGGAAGATTCGAAGCCGGACGGTTCTGATAAAGAAGCCACGGTTCACCGAGACACAGATCGTATCCATCCGGAAGGAAGCAGGCGCCCGTACGAAAAAGCCCGGCGGGATTCAAGGGGGCCCCCTGGACCTCTGGAGTTATTTCATCCCCTGGAGACCCGAAAGGCCGCTAACAGAAGCAACTCGAACTTTTTGCTGTCACGGACCGGTCTTCACGAACCACCAGAGACCCGTGAATTCAAAATACACAGACTCGTCAGGGAGTAGGTGCTCATGCTGAGCGC
>CAZSUQ010000318.1:0-6364 GCA_964609935.1 uncultured Thermodesulfobacteriota bacterium
GATGCCCCCCTGGCGGCAAAATCAGGCAAGGCATTCGTCATTCTTGCGGGCCTTCTTCTGGCCATCTTCATTGCGGCCATCATCCTGGGCGGCTCCATGCTCACCTGGCAGGCACACCGGAACATGATCTATGCCCACCAGAAGACCACGTTCGTCTCCAATGTGTCGCATGAGCTGAAAACACCGCTGACGAGTATCCGCATGTTTGCAGAGCTGCTCAAGGAAGACAGGATCAAGGACCCGGAAAAGAAGAGCCGCTACCTCCAGGTGATCGTGGCCGAGTGCCAGCGCCTCACAAGGCTCGTGAACAACGTGCTCGATTTCGGACGGCTCGAACAGGGACGAAAACAGTACCACTTCCGCGAACTGGAACTCGGCGCCTTCCTGCGCAGCGTGGTGGAGATTCAGCGCATGCGCTTCCAGAAGGCGGACATGGAGCTGCAGAACGAAATCCCGGAAGAGGAGCATCCTGTTCGAACCGACCCGGATGCCCTGGAACAGGTGTTGCTGAACCTCCTGGACAATGCGATCAAGTACGCAGCCGACGGCAAGGAGTTGACCGTGGACCTGAAAGCGCAGGACAATGAACTCAAGCTGATGGTCATGGACCGCGGTCCCGGGATTCCCGCCAAGCACAGGGAAAAGATCTTTGAAAAATTCTATCGTATCGACGACTCCCTGACCGCACGGCAACCCGGATCCGGTCTCGGGCTGAGCATTGCGCGCATCATCATGCGGGAGATGAAGGGCGACATCTTCTACGAAGCACGCGTGGGCGGTGGGAGCTGTTTCTCGGTGGTGATCCCCCGCAATGCAAACGGCAGTCAGGGAACATCCCGAAAAGGAGCTGCAACGGCATGAACCCCATTCATATCCTGGTTGTGGAAGACGACGAAAACATCCGGACAGGCCTGATCGACACCCTCGAGAGTGAAGGGTACCGGGCCACGCCGGCGGTGGACGGAAAGGAGGCCCTGGACCTCTTCGCTGCAGAGACCTTCGATCTCGTGCTCCTGGACATCATGATGCCGGAGGTGAGCGGATACGATGTGTGCCGGGCCATCCGGTCACAGAATCCGGATGTTCCGGTGATCATGCTCACCGCAAAAGGGGAGGAAATCGACAAGGTCATCGGCCTGCAGCTCGGGGCCGACGACTACATCACCAAGCCCTTCGGCGTTCACGAGCTTCTCGCCAGGATCTCGGCCGTTCTCAGGCGCTCCCAGCGAAAGGTGGAAAAACCCAAAGAGGAACCCAAAGGGCCGGATCATTTTTCCTTTGGAGAAGCGGAAATCGACGCCCGCCAGTACAAGGTCCGAATCGGCGAGACCCTGTTCGACCTGTCCGCCCGGGAGCTGCAGCTCCTGAAGTTCTTCCACGCGCATCCCAATGAGGTTTTGAGCCGAAACCGGATCCTGAATGCCGTTTGGGGGATCGAGTATTCCGGGACGACCCGCACCCTGGACCAGCACGTGGCCCAACTGAGGAAGAAGGTCGAAGCGGATCCCACCCAGCCCCGGTACCTGAAGACCGTCTACGGGGTCGGCTACCGGTTCGAGATCGAATGAACGAATGGTGGATCAATCGCCCACGTCAGGGAGGAAGTAGAAGGGACGCGCAGCTTCACGCTGCTTTTCAAAGGCAGAAATCCGGTCGGCGTGTTGTAACGTGAGGTCGATATCGTCCCACCCGTTCAGGAGACATTCCTTTCTGAAGGGGTCGAGTCCGCCAAAGGCATAAATCCCACCGTCGGGTCGCCTCACCTCTTGTGCAGGCAAGTCCACCGTCACCCTGGCACCTTCGTTGGCCTCAACGTAGTCAAAGAGCTCCTGCACCTGCTCTGCATCCAGGATCACGGGGAGCATTCCGTTCTTGAAGCAGTTGCTGTAGAAAATGTCGGCAAAGGAAGGTGCAATCAGGACCCGAATACCGAAATCCAGCAACGCCCAGGGTGCGTGCTCCCGACTGGAGCCACATCCAAAATTGTCCCTCGCAAGCAGGATGCTCGCCCCTTTGTACCGCGCGTGATTGATAGGGAATTCAGGGTTTTCCCTCTCCCCTTGATCATCAAGAAACCGCCAATCGTGGAAGAGGTGGACACCGAAGCCGGTTTTGTCGATCTTCTTGAGAAATTGCTTTGGGATAATCTGGTCGGTATCCACGTTGGATCGATCCAGAGGAACAACAATACCCGTAAACGAATCCAGCGGTTCCAATGCGATGTTCCCTCCGGTGAAGAGGTTGGTTTTTATATGTGCTCCCGCACATCCACGAAATGTCCCGCGATGGCGGCCGCGGCCGCCATCAGTGGGCTGACCAGGTGGGTTCTTCCACCTTTGCCCTGGCGCCCCTCGAAATTCCGGTTGGAGGTGGAGGCACATCTCTGTTTCGATTGAAGAATGTCCTCGTTCATGGCCAGGCACATGGAACATCCCGCAAACCGCCAGTCAAAACCGGACTCCTGAAAGACCCGGTCCAGCCCCTCCTGTTCCGCCATTCTTCTGACCTTGTCGGATCCGGGGACGATCAAGGCATGCACCGAATCGTTTACGTGTTTGCCCCGGACAAAGTCCGCCACGAGGCGCAGGTCCTCGATCCGCCCATTGGTGCAGGATCCGATGAAAACCCTGTCGATCGTGATCTCCTTTATGGGCGTTCCTGCCCCCAGGCCCATGTACGCCAGGGCCCGGTGTGTTGAATCCCTCTGGACAGGGTCCTGTATGGTGTCCGGATCTGGTATGCACCCCTCGATGCCTGTCACCATACCTGGGTTGGTGCCCCAGGTGACCTGGGGGCTGAGGTCTCCCGCATCCAGCTCAACGGTGGCGTCAAAATGTGCACCGGGGTCCGAGGGAAGACCGCTCCAGTATTCAACCGCTTTCTCGAAAAGGGCTCCTTGGGGAGAAAAAGGGCGTCCCTTGAGGTAGGCAAAGGTCTCTTCGTCGGGAGCCACCATCCCCGCTCGTGCTCCGGCCTCGATGCTCATGTTGCACACGGTCATTCGGCCTTCCATGGACAGGGCTCGAATCGCCTCTCCGCTGTATTCGATCACGTATCCTTGACCGCCCAGCGTGCCGATCCTGCCGATGACCGCGAGGATGATGTCTTTGGCAAAGAGGCCTTCTCCTGCTTTTCCTTCCACCTTGACCGACATGTTCCTGGCCTTGTATTGCCGAAGGGTCTGGGTGGCGAACACGTGCTCAACCTCGCTCGTGCCGATCCCAAAAGCCAGGGCCCCGAACGCACCGTGTGTGCTTGTATGGGAATCGCCGCAGACAATCACGGCTCCCGGAAGGGTCAGCCCGAGTTCCGGGCCGATGATGTGTACAATCCCCTGATTCGGGTGGCTCAAGTCATAGATCTGGATCCCGTGTTCCCTGCAATTCTCTGAGAGGGTCTCCATCTGGAGCTGGGAGACAGGTTCAGCAGAGGAGATCTCCCGGCTATGGGTGGGGACATTGTGGTCCATGGTGGCAAAGGTGAGATCGCTTCTGCTCACCTTGCGCTCCGCGGTCCTCAGGCCTTCAAACGCCTGGGGGGAGGTCACCTCATGAATCAGGTGCCGGTCGATAAAGATCAAGGGCGCCTGGAACCCGTCGTCGCAAACGAGGTGGTCCTCCCAGATCTTGTCGTACATGGTCTTCGGATTGCTGGCTTTCCTGTTCATGGCGATCCCAACATAACATGTATCGATGAGGCAATAAATCCAGAAAAACTTGAAACCTTTTCTGTTCAGATTACACAAAGTATTCATAGGGTTCATTATCACCAGTGAAACAAATCTGGATCGGTGTGTGGGAGAGCAGTTATGAAGGATTTGACAGGGTCTGAGATCATTCTGAAGGTTCTTCAGAGTCAAGGTGTGGAAACCGCGTTCGGGATTCCCGGAGGTGCGATTCTGCCCTTTTACGATACCCTTTATTCGAGTTCCCTGAGGCACCATCTGGTGCGTCACGAGCAGGCAGCGATGCACATGGCCCAGGGATACACCCGCTCCACCGGGAAGGTGGGCGTGGTCGTTGTCACCTCGGGACCCGGAGCGTGCAACACCGTCACGGGCCTGGTGGATGCCAAGATCGATTCCATGCCCGTCCTGGTGATTTCGGGCCAGGTTCCGAGGAACCTGATCGCAAAGGACGGCTTCCAGGAGGCGGATATCGTGGGCATCGCGCTGTCCGCCACCAAGCATTGTGACCTCGTGTGGAAGATCGAGGACCTGGAGAAAACCCTGCTGGATGCCTTCTACATCACGCAGGAAGGGAGGCCCGGGCCTGTGCTGGTGGACATCCCAAAGGACGTCCTCCTGGAGACCACGTCCTATCCCAAGTTCCCATCGGAAAAGATCGTTCCACCCCGAGAGACCGTCAGCGGGGAATTCGAAGACGCTGCACGGGCCATCTGCGAGGCCAAGAAGCCGCTCGTCTATTACGGAGGGGGCGTGATCAATGCGGACGCCTCGCAGGAACTCACAAGGCTGATTCGGATCCTGGGAGCGCCGGCCACCAGCACGCTGATGGGGCTTGGCGCGTATCCCGGAAGGGATCCTCTCTTCGTTGGAATGCTGGGCATGCACGGGCTCTACGCGGCCAACATGGCCATGCAAGAGAGCGATTGCGTCCTGGCCGCAGGTGTGCGCTTCGATGACCGGGTGACCGGAAAGCTCGAGTCCTTTGCCCCGCACGCCAAGTTCATTCACATCGACGCGGATGCATCCGAGATCGACAAGAACCGGAAAGCGGACTGGCCGCTACTGGGTGACGCGAAACCGGTACTGAAAAAGCTCACCGTGGAGGTCGAGAGATACCTGGAGGAAGGGCACGGGCCGCGAGACCGGGTGTTGGCGGGATGGTGGGACACGGTCCGGAGGTGGCAGGAAAAAGAGCCTCTCCGGTATACAAAGCGAAAAGGGATCATCAAGCCCCAGCAACTCGTCCAGGAGATTTACCATCAAACCGGCGGCAATGCCATCGTGGCGAGCGACGTGGGACAGCACCAGATGTGGATCGCCCAGTACTACACGTTCAATCGTCCCAGGGAGTGGCTGAATTCCGGAGGGTTGGGGACCATGGGATACGGACTTCCTGCCGCCATCGGTGCGAAGATCGGCAACCCCGACAGGGAGGTGATTGCCATGATCGGAGACGGTGCTTTTCAAATGACCATGCAGGAAATGGCGTCACTGATGCAGGATCGGGTGCCTGTGAAAGTGGTTATCTTCAACAACCACTTTCTTGGCATGGTTCGGCAGTGGCAGGACCTCTTCTACGAGAAGCGGTTCATGGAAACCGATCTCAGTCTGAGTCCGGACTATGTCAAACTGGCAGAAGCCTATGGGATCAAGTCCGCCCGGGTGAAGAAACCCGAGGATCTTTCGGGAGCCGTGGAAAGGATGCTGGCCCACGAGGGAGCTTACCTGCTGGAAGTGGTGCTGGACCATGAAGAGCATGTCTATCCCATGGTTCCGTCCGGAGGGGCCTCCCACGAGATGCTCGTTCAGCCGGATTCGGCTGACTACCTGGATTGAAGTGCTTAATTCACAGAAGGGATGATGGATTATGTCTACGACTTTTTCAGTGATGGTTGAAAACAAGTTCTGGGTCCTGGCAAGGATTTCCAGGCTCTTTTCGCGACACATGTTCAACATCCAGAGCTTAACCGTTGCGCCCACGATGGATCCGAACGTGTCCCGCATGACCATTGACGTATCAGAGGATCCTGCGGGGCTGAAGCGAATCGAGCTGGAGTTGAACAAGATGGTGAACGTGCTTTCCGTGCACATCTGCGGGGACAAGGATTCCGTGGAGACGGAGATGGTCCTGGTACGGATCCGTCGATCCAACCCGAAATTCAATGATTTCATCCGGGAGGTGGAGAACTACCAGGGGCGCGTGGTCTTCAGAAACGGCGAAACGCAGATCGTGGAGTTTTCAAGCGACCGGGATACAGTCAGCGCTTTTCTGGAAACCTCGATCGCCCATGGCGTTGAGGATATTGTACGGACCGGGACGGTGGCCATATTCAAAAAGCCTGGGAAGCACGTCCTGAGGCCCAAGATCGAACACAGGAAAACCGCCTGACCACCGGTGTCTCTTCTTGAGGTCGAGGCGCTGGAAACGGGCTCGCTTCAACAGGTTCCGCTTCCTCGCAGAGATTCAAAAAGGGCCGCAGTCCTTCACACGAGACTCACCCCGTGACGGCCCCCTTGCTGGCTGAGGACACAAGCCGGGCATACTTCTGAAGAACCCCGCGCGGGTAGCTTCCGGGCCTCGGCGTCCAGCGGGCCAATCTTGCCTGAATTTCATCCTCCGTAAGCTCCACATCGATCCTCTTCTGCTCCGAGTCGATGACGATCATGTCCCCGTCC
>CAZSUQ010000319.1:0-6363 GCA_964609935.1 uncultured Thermodesulfobacteriota bacterium
GGGGTCTTTCGCTGAAAATCCTCCAGGTCCCCCTCCACAGGAACCTCCAGGAAGATCTCCACGAGCTCACGGGTCTTGCGGACCTGGTCCTTGTGCTCCTCCACAAGGGCGCGGAGCTTGGGCTTTTCGATCTCGTCCGCGCGCTTGAAGATCTCCTCCAGCGAGCCGAAGCTCTGGAGGAGGCGGGCCGCAGTCTTGGGCCCCACGCCGGGGATGCCGGGGAGGTTGTCCACCTTGTCCCCGGTGAGGGCGAGCAGATCGGGCAGCTGCACGGCGGTCACACCGAACTGGTCCGCCACCTCCTTCGGGCCCATGAGAAGGTCCTTTCGCGGCTCCAGGATCCTGATCCGGTCCGTGGCAAGCTGGCAGAGGTCCTTGTCACCCGTAACGATGACCGTATCGAGCCCCTTCTTGTCCGCCATACGGGCCAGGGTCCCCATCAGGTCGTCCCCCTCGTAGCCCTGTTGCTGGATTTGGGGGATCCGGTAGGCCTCCAGGGCCTTCTTGATCCAGGGGATCTGCTCCACGAGGTCCTCGGGCATGGGCGGGCGGTTGGCCTTGTACTCTGGAAAGATCTTGTGACGAAAGGTGGGGCCGGGCAGATCAAAGACCACCACCAGGTATTCCGGGTCATAGTCCTTGATGATCTTCTGAACGATCTGGATGAAGCCGAAGGTGGCGTTCGTGGGCAGGCCCCTGGAGGTGGCCAGCGTGCGGATCGCGTGATAGGAGCGAAACATCGCGTGGGATCCGTCGATCAGAAAGATCCTTTTCCGACTTGCCATGGTTTATTGCCGCCTTTCTTCCCGGGGACCTGTTGAGGTCTTCCCGTATCGCTGGTCAAGGTCGTAGATGCGAATCATGCGGATGTTCGGAATGTCATCCATCTTCGCGTAATACGCACGCGTCTGCAAGAAATTGTGATTCACCTCGAACAGGGTCTGGATCGGTTCCAGGTGGAGTGATTTTGTTACAAAGACCGGCTCCATCTCCTCTTCGAGCCTGTTCAGGAGGTCCAGCCTCTGCCTGAAGACAGGGTTCTCCGAGACCCCGAACTGCTGAAAGAAGAAGGCGGCCGCATCCTTGAGCGGATCGATCAGAACATACCGGTAGCCGACCTCGTAGCGCTGGAGAAGCTCGGTCTCTGTGGGCGGGGGCCAGTCTTCCGGGACCTGCTTCACCCCTGCGTAGACCTGGGAGAGAAGCGGGTAGGTGGAAAGGTGCTTCATCGATCCCCGGGAACGGAGGAAGTCCATGGCAGGGCCATAGCTGAGCCTGGGCTGGGTGGCCCTGTGCGCGTAGAAGATGCC
Organism: uncultured Thermodesulfobacteriota bacterium; assembly: GCA_964609935.1. Taxonomy (GTDB): domain Bacteria; phylum Desulfobacterota; class DSWW01; order DSWW01; family DSWW01; genus CAYTRL01. Next base: position 1,311 of record CAZSUQ010000319.1, read on the forward strand.
GGTGAGGAGGAGTGCCGCAATCACGACTGCCCGGAGCCAGGTGGCTTTTGCCCCGGCGCGGACCCTGTGAACGTTGTTCATGGATGCCCCGCAGAGTGCTGAGGCCATGAGGATGGACCCGAATGCCAGAAAGCTGCAGGCGTACCGGGCCCGGGGCTGCAGAAGGGTGCAGAGGAGAAAAGGCGTCAGGAAGAGGACAAGTGCCCAGCGGTCCGCGGGCATCCTCCTCCGGATAGCCACGAACAGGGCACCGAAGAGTGCAACGGGCCAGACAGGACCGCTCAGCTTCCAGAGGAGGTAAGGGTATGTCAGGAGGTTGGAGAGGCTGAAGGCCTTCTGGGTGGACAGCAGGTTCGTGTAGATGGACACAAAGACCTGGACCAGGAGCTGTTCGAGATAGGTCTGAAAGGGGAGGACTGCCTCGAGGAGTCTGTGAAACCCGAGCGTAAGGAGGTAATAGGGGACCTCGAAGAGCCCGATCGGGATGGCAATGCCCGCGGCCAGAACCACCATGGCCTGGAGCCTCGTCCTGAACCGCGCCTTTCGGCTTTCCTCTGGGCTGCAGGGCTTCTGGAAGAAGGCCTCCCACAGGAAGAATGCCGCGATGGAGGTGAGCATCCGGTAATGGGTGACAAAGCATACGCCCAGGGCGAATCCGCAAAGCAGAAGGCTTTTCCAGCGGACCCCCTCGAGCCTGTCCAGGCCCCGGATGTGAAAGAGCCCTGCAAGGAGCAGGAAGAAGAGGGAAACCTGTTCGGTGAGCCCCGTGTGGCAGTAGGCCACCTGGTATCCGGAAAGGCTGAACAGGGCGGCCGCAAGGAGGCCTGCTACGGGGTGATAGAGGCGGCAGGCGAGTGCATACACCAGGAGGATGGACAAAGACCCGAACAGGGCGGAAACCAGCCCTCCCAACCAGATCCTGTCCGGGCCGAATAGCCTCTGGGCCGCTGCGATGAGGGAGACGTGGAGAGGGCGTGCATACCAGGGCTTCCTCCCGTCCAGGCCCTCCTGGAAGCGCTGTACGATCTGTTCCTTTGTGATGAGCTGTTGGCCGGTCCTTCGCTCGTCACGATTCAGCCGGATGACCTCCATGCAGTTGGAAGCAACGCTGTTGAGAAAGCGGGCCTCCAGGATGTAGGCCGCCTCGTCCGCGATGAACGGCTCCGTCTCTGTCAGGTTGTGAAAGCGAAACCATGCACCCACGAGGAGGATGGCAAGAAGGAGGGATATTCTGACGGGCATGGACAGCCGGATTTGACCGGACCCCTCGTCAATGGGGATCGTTCCTTGTCGATCTTGTACCTGGTTCAAGATCCTGACTTTCCGATAGTGTTGCACCCGTCTACTTTCGTTCCAGGATCCACTCGGCGATGGCGGGATAGACATCATCCGCTGCATGAACTCCAAAGGTCAGGTCGTCGTGGCCGTAGTCAAAGGTGTCGCCGTACTCCTGCCCGAGGATCCTGAAGGTCTTGTCCGGAGAGCCCAGCAGGTCAAAGACGTGGCGGGCGTTTACGGGTGGGACCGCACGATCTTTGTTGCCGGCAAGAACCAGCGTGGGGACCTGGAGCTCCCCGAGCCTGTCCTGGTAACAGAAGGGCCCTGCGTGCTCCTCCAGGGCGCTTCCTTCAAAGGTGCACACCCCCTTGCGGTCAAAGGGGTTCGTCCCGCGCAGGAACTGCTTGAAGATGTTGCTGCTGATGTCGCCCAGCACATGGAAGAGCGTGTCCCTGACCCGGTCGTCCGTCATGTTCTCCATGTTCCAGAGGATGTTCCAGAATTCGAGCTGCAGGGCCCATTCTTCGAGACCCAGGTCCACCACGATCCGGTAAACAGCCTGCACGAGCTCCGGGAAGGGGATGAAGAGGTCCCTGGGGATGATCGGCTCCACAAAGTGCAGAACATTGAAGAGCAGCTGCACCGGGGGCCATGTCCCATCCGGATTATCGGTGGTCGTGCCAAGCACGATGCCGGGCGCCAGGCTGATGTGCCCGCGAACAGCATCCGCCTCGCCTTCCAGGAGGAACGCGGTCGAGGCCGCGTCCCCTTCACTGAACCCCAGCAGGTAGAGGTGTCCGGACGGGGAGCGGTCCCGGATGTATGCCACCGCAGCGGCAATGTCCAGGTAGCCGAAATCATCGATGCTCCAGGGTGCGACGCGTTTCGCTGTCCCCTCCGGAACGCCGCTCTCGCCCCTTCCCCGGAAATCGATGGCCCAGGTTTCGATCCCCTCGGCGGCCAGGGTTCGGGACATGGAGGAGTCGGGTGTGAGGTCAAAGGCAAGGTGGTTTTCCGAGAACCCCGGACAGAGGAGGATCGGATCGGCTGCTGCATAGTCGTCGGACCGTGCGTAGCGAAACAGGGTGATTTCCACGTCGTCTTCTGTTGTTACAAAATGCCGGGAGACCTCGATCGTCAGGGGCTGCCCGCTCCCTGCATCCTCCCCGCAACCGCTGATCCAGAGCAGGCAGATCACAAAGGCGGCGGCCAAGCAGGATGTTCCTGTCCGCTTCCTCATGGATGTTCTCGTCCCACGGTCTTTTCCTTTTGAATGTTTTGGCAAAGCCTCAAGCGACCGCCTTTTGTCAGGCAACATCCTTATATCAGCATTCCCTTCCGGCCACAATTTCTTTCCGTGGTCAGTTCTCTTGAACCCTCTTCCCCAGCATCCGAAGGGCAAAACGGGAAACGATTCCACCCAGTGGCAATCCTTCGAGCTACAACAGGACAATAAGAAACGAAGTTCTTTGAATGCCATTCAAACAACCGGAGGGCTGTACGTCGATGAACATATCCATTATAAAAGAGTCCGTGCGTGAATCCTTTCGTGTTCACTCCTGGTGAACGGTTCGCAGGCCCGTCAAAGAGGAACTCCTCCCATGCAAATCGACCACTGTGCGGTCCCAAGTCGTACGGCCGAGGATGCGGAAGCCTTTTTTGCCGGGTTGCTCGGCTTGAAGAGGCTCTACTCCTTTCGGCTTCCCGGGGAACTGGCCGTCTCCATCTTCGATGTGAACAGGGAACTGGAGGTCATTCGATATGGAAACGACAGCCTCCACGTGGAGGTCTATCTCACCGGGGAGACGGATGAGGAGCCGCCTGCCTTTTCCCACCTGTGCCTGCTGGTGAAGGACAGGGACACCCTGGCCCGGAAAGCGGAGGAGATGAACCTGGAGGTGAGGAAGGTCCCGAAAATGGAGGGCAATTCCTACTACCTGTTCATCAGGGATCAAGCGGGAAACCGCTACGAGATCAAGGAATCTTGAAGGGCATTCCGGTTTTCAGTAAATTAGATGGGCTTTGACGCAGCCGGACGGTTGTTTGCGGCGGAATTTGTGCCAGATGAAGAAGAGGAGTGCGATTCATGAGTTCTTATGTTCTCACCATTGATCAGGGCACCACCGGGACCACGATTCTCATCCTGGATCACTCCGGTCAGGTTGCGGGCCGGGCATACTCGGAGTTCAAGCAGATCTACCCCCAGCCCGGCTGGGTGGAGCACGACGCGGAGGAGATCTGGGAGGTCACCTGCGGTGTCATCCTGAAGGCCATGAAGGAGGCCGGCATCTCGGCCTCCCAGATTGCCGCAGTGGGGATCACGAACCAGCGGGAAACAACGGTTCTGTGGGACCGGAACACGGGCAAGCCGGTGCACAATGCCATTGTGTGGCAGTGCCGCCGCACCGCGCCCATCTGCTCGGACCTGCGGGAACAGGGCAGGGCGCCCTTCTTTCAGGAGCGGACCGGGCTCGTGCTGGACGCCTATTTCTCGGGCACCAAGCTGCAGTGGCTCCTGGACAACGTGCCGGATGCGCGAAAAAAGGCGGAAGCCGGAGATCTTCTCTTTGGAACAATCGACACGTGGCTCATCTGGAAGCTGAGCAACGGGAGCGCCCATGTGACCGATTACACCAACGCCTCCCGCACCCTCCTGTTCAACATCCACGAGAAGAAGTGGGACGAGGAGATCCTCTCCCTGCTGGGGATCCCTGCGATCCTCCTTCCCGAGGTGAAGCCCTCCAGCGGGGTCTTTGCCGAGACCGCGCCGGGGAATCCCTTTGAGGCCGCGATCCCCATCGCCGGGAATGCAGGGGACCAGCAGGCAGCCCTGTTCGGGCAGGGTTGCTGGGAGACAGGGATGGTGAAGAACACCTACGGGACGGGCGCGTTCCTGCTCATGTACACCGGGGACAAGGCCACCCGTTCGGAGCAGGGGCTGCTCACCACCATGGCCTGTTCCGCCGACGGCGGCCCGGCCTACGCGCTGGAAGGCTCCATCTTCATTGCAGGCGCTGCGGTCCAGTGGCTGCGGGACGAGCTGAAGATCATCGACAAGGCAGAGGAGAGCGAGCAGCTCGCCCGGAACGTGTCCGACGCCCAGGGCGTGTACATGGTCCCCGCGTTCGTGGGACTCGGGGCCCCCTACTGGGACATGGACGCAAGGGCCGCCATCGTGGGCCTGACCCGGGGCGCCAGCCGTGACCACATCGTCCGGGCCGCCCTGGAGGCCATTGCCTATCAGAGCCGGGACGTGGTGGATGTCATGGCCGCCGAGTCCGGCATGTCCATCAAGGAGATGCGGGTGGACGGCGGGGCCTGCGCCAACGATTTTCTCATGCAGTTTCAGTCGGACATCCTCAACGTCCGCGTGAACCGGCCCGAGCAGATCGAGACCACGGCCATCGGGGCGGCCTTTCTTGCAGGCATGGGGGTGGGCTTCTGGAAAGGGACCGACGAACTGGTTCAGGCCCGCAAGGTGAACAAGGTCTTTTCACCTGCCATGGAAAACGGGGAGCGCGAAAGGCTCTACTCCGGATGGATGGATGCGGTGAGGCGAACCCGCAGCGACCTTTGAAACGTGTGCGGCAGCGAGGCACCGGACACATTCCTGAGAAGAGGGTGACCCAGATGGAAAAGAAAATGGGGAAACAAGGGGAGATCAGCCACAACACCGGACACGTGGAGACCGGGAGCGCGCGCCTGTACTTTCAGAGCTGGCTTCCGAAGAACGTCAGGCACGTGATGGTCGTGGCCCACGGGCTTGGGGAGCACG
>CAZSUQ010000320.1:0-6355 GCA_964609935.1 uncultured Thermodesulfobacteriota bacterium
GGCCCATCTGCCTTGTGAAGCAGGAGGGGAGGGCGTGCTGGCTTGAAGTGGAAGTACGCGACCACCCAAGAAACCCGGAAAGAAAAACGTTCTTTTTCTACGATGTATCGGAAACCTATGAGATGAAGAGGGTCATCCATCTGCTGAAAGGGCTGGAAGGGTTCGTGTCGGACGCTTGACTTGGGTCCGGGCCTGCGTGAATATCAAAAAAAGAAAAGGAGGTGTTCCAATGGATTTCCTGCGAATCATCGTTGCCATTCTTCTCCCGCCTCTCGGGGTCTTCCTGCAGGTGGGGCTTGGAAAGCATTTCTGGATCAACATTCTCCTGACGATCTTCGGATACATCCCCGGTATCGTGCATGCGGTTTGGGTCATTGCCAAGAAGTGACGGATCACACTTGCGAGAGGCTCAATGAAAAAACGATCGGTTTCCATTCAAGAGGTTCGGGATTTCCTGAGTACCGGGATCTGGCGAATCCGGGCCGCCCAGTTGACAGCGAAGAAATCCTTTCTGGTGAGGCAGATGAGGATCTTTCTCCTCGCCGTGAAGGGGTTTCGAGACGACAGGTGCCAGCTTCGCGCATCCGCCCTCACGTTTTACTCCCTCCTCTCGGTGGTGCCCATCGTGGCCATGGCCTTTGGGGTTGCAAAGGGATTCGGCGTTGAAAAGCGTCTCGAGAAGGAGTTGCTGGTAAGCTTCCCTGAGCAGCAGGATGTGGCGATCAAGATCATCGGGTTTGCCCAATCCTTTCTGGAGAACACACAGGGGGGGCTCATCGCCGGTGTGGGGGTGGCCCTCCTGTTCTGGGCCGTGATCAAGGTCCTGGGCAACATCGAGAGCTCCTTCAACGACATCTGGGGGGTGAAGAAGGGGCGTTCCTTTGGAAGAAAACTCGCGGATTACCTGTCCGTTATGCTCATCGCGCCCATTCTTCTCGTGATGGCCAGCAGCATGACCGTGATGATCTCGAGCCAGATCACGGCCATTACCGAGAAGATCTCCCTCCTGGGAGCCTTCAGCTCCGTTATCTCCACCCTGCTGAAGGTGCTCCCCTACGGCGTGATCTGGGCGCTGTTCACCTTCCTCTATGTCTCCATGCCGAACACGAGAGTGAAGATCAAGTCCGGCCTGTTCGGAGGGATCGTGGCAGGGACCGTCTATCAGGTTGTTCAGTGGATCTACATCAATTTCCAGATCGGGGTCTCTTCCTACGGCGCCATCTACGGAAGCTTTGCCGCCCTTCCCCTGTTCCTGGTCTGGCTGCAGATCAGCTGGCTCGTCGTGTTCTTCGGGGCCGAGATCGCTTTTGCCGAGCAGAACGTGGACACCTATGAATTCGAACCGGACAGCCTGAACGTGAGCCATGCCTTCAAGAGGACCGCTGCCCTGCGGTTGACGCACCTGTGCGTGAAGGACTTCCAGTCAAAGCAGAGCCCCAAGAGCGCAGAGGAACTGGCAGGAAACCTCGAGCTTCCCATTCGCCTGGTTCGGCAGGTCCTGTTCGAGTTGACCGGTGCCGGGATCCTGTCCGAGATCAAGCTCGAGGATGAAAAGTCTTCTGCTTATCAACCTGCTAGAGCGGTCGAGAGCCTCACCATCGAGGCGGTCGTCAACCAGCTGGACCAGCGGGGCATAAATGCGATCCCGGTGGGGGAGGATGAGGACTGGAAGGAGCTGGACCGGCGCCTCGACCTGCTCAACAAGAGCCTTGAGGAATCCCCGGACAACCTTGCGCTCAAGGACCTTTGAGAAGATGTCGCCTCCCGAACTCGTATGCCGGTAGGCCCTGGAGAGTCGTTGATATCGGCAGCCGCAGCAGAAAGACTCGCTTGTCTTGAGCCCGGGAGGACACATGTGAAAACAAAAAGGGATTTCAGCTTCCGGTCAGGTCGAGTCCGGTTCGAACCCGCCCCCCTTCCTCGCTTTCTGCGGCCTCGGATTCCAGGATGAAGATGCGCGCGTCCTCAATCGCGCCGGTTTCCACCAGAAGGTTCTTCACCGCCATCGCCCGGCTGATCGCCAGCTGCCGGAGTTCCCCGTCATCCAGCGGTTGTGCCTCCAGAAGCCGCTCATGCAGGGCCCTGTGATAACCCTCCTCGTTGAATACCGGTTTTTTCTTTTTGGATTCCGAAGGGCCCTGAGGCATGGTTTCATGGCTGGATCGAAGCGCATCCCGTTCGGCCTTGCCGAAGGAGTCGATGAATACCTTTTCGAGAACCTTCACGGGTCCCATCCCGGTGTGTTCGTCCTGTTTATACCCCTGCTGCAGCAGCTTTTCCCTCAGGCGGGCCTCCCGCAGGACGCGTCCATCCGCCATGGGATCGTATCGGCCGCGAACCTCCAGCCGAAGGGCGGGTCTCTGCTTCAGTGCCCTGGCCAGCATCAGGATCTTTTCCCTTTCCTGATCATCCAGATCACCCTTTCCCAAGACAAAGGCGGCGTAACTCAGGGTCTCTCCTTCTGCTCCCACCAGGTTGCCGATGAGATTGAAGGGGGATGCAGCCAACTTGGTCACAAGGTTGAAGAGCGCCTTGATGATGATCCCCCCGAAGCTGAATTCCGGATCGTCCAGGTTGCCCCGCACCGGCAGGTCCACGTCAATCACGCCGTTGGAATCCTTCAGAATGGCGATGGCGAGCCGAACAGGGAGGTTGACCTTGTGTGGACTGTCTGTCTCTTCCCCGAGCGCGAGTTGGTCCAGCACGATCTTGTTCTCACCGATGAGTTTCCTCTTGGACAGCTTGTAATTCAGGTCCAGGAACAGCTTCCCCTTGTCAATGATGTAGCCGGCAAACTTTCCTGAATAGGGGGCGAAGGTGGTGAGCTCGATTTTCCGGAAATCCACGTTCACGTCCGTGAAGGCATCCTCGCTCAGGGGATTGATCTTTCCGGAGATGGTCGCTGTCCCATAGGTCCCCACCTTTCCTTTCAGGTCCACATCCGCCCGTGCCAGGTTCCTGGAGGAAAGTCCGCGGATCTCCCCGTTGAGGTCCTGGATGCCGGTGGCAACCTGTGGGGTGAGCGACAGGTCCTGGAAGTCCATGGAGCCCCCCTTGATCCTCACGACCCCGATTTCCACGGGCACCACGCCCTCTCCCGGCTTCTCCTTTTCTGTCTTTTCCTTTTTTTTGTCGGCTTTTTCGGTGCCGGGTCCTGCTTCCTCCTGCTGCTTCAAAGCGTCCTGGATGTTCAGGCTCCCGTCCTTGGCGATCAGGACCCTTCCGAACGGGGCCCTGGCCTCAACGGTTCCGATGCGAACCCTTTCGGGTTTGGCCTCGATCATGACCTCCTTCAAATCAAGGAACTCCCATGACACGAGACGCTCCCCGACCATCCTGTCCTGCGAGGAGAAGGAAGCAACGGATGCGTTCCCATTATAACGGAAATCCGGACCGTCATCCTGCTCCCGGTACGACAGTTCCCCGTTGATATTCAGGTCTCCTGAAACCAGTTCGAGCTGTGCCATGCTGTTGAGGTAAGGCTGGAAAGAGGGCAGGGGCATGCGGCGGACATCCAGGGAGCCGTTCAAGCTCGGTGGGATGATGCCTGCGGTCCCCTTCAGGGACACATTGCCTTTTTCGGCGAACCGAAGGCTTGCTTCCAAATCGAAACGGGAACCGGGCTTGCTTGAGAACTGTGAGATCTTCACGTTCATGGCATCCGCAACAAGGCTTGCCGCAGGTTCGGTTGTCTGGTCCGTGAAGGAGACGGAAAAATCCTTCAGGAGGCATGCATCCATGGCCACGTGAAGCGATGGAGATTCCCCCTGGTGTTTCTTCTGCTCGTCGGGTTTGTCCGCAGGGGTTTCTTCTCCGGGAAGCAGCCGCATCCAGTCCAGCACCCCTTCCCGGTCTCGAAGGATGCGCACGTCTGCTCCCCGCAACTCCACCAGGGGAATGTGAAGGTGGCTGCGTGACAGATCAAAGCTTGTCCCCGCAAGGGTCAACTCGGGAAGGGCCAGCATCTCCTGCTCCGACCCCTTCCCTCCGATCCCGAGGTCCCTGACGGAAAGGCTTCCTTTGGAGGTGTTCAGTTGGAGGAGACCGTTTGCGAAAGCAACGCTGTAGCTTGTCGCAATCTTCAGGGTGCCTCCTTTCACCTCAAAGTTCAGGTCATCCTGCATGTATCGCCAGAGGGTTCTTGCCTTCAGGCCGGAGAGCTTCACCTCTCCCTCGGATGCCACGGGATTGATGGAAAGGGACCCCGACCAGAAGAGCTTTTCGCCATCCGCCGTGGAGGCCTCAAAGGAATAGGGCCCTTCACGTTGGGGGAGGGTGTTGAGGTCATGGATTTCAAGAGAGAGGGGCTTGAGAGAAAACTCGAACGCTGTCGGCCGGGTGCGGTCCACGAAGATCAGTTCGCCCGAAGCCAGTTCGAGCCGCTTGACCAGCAACCGGAACATGGAGCCTTCCTCGTCTTCGGTCTCCTCTTCAGAGGATTCCGGGATGAGGTCCGAGAAATTCCAGCGCTCGTCCCGGCCCCTCTCGATCCTCACATAGGGTGCGGTCAGCCTGATCTCGCGAAACGTCAGAGCCCATCGAAAAAGAGAGGTGGTTTCGAAGTTTGCATAGAGTTCCTCAAACCCCGCGAAGGGCCCTTTCGCCTCCTCCTGCATCTCAAAGCCGCGCAGCGTGACAGAGAGTGCATACGGATTGACGCGCAGCTCCTCCAGACTTGCCTCCCTGCCGAGGTCCTCCCGGATGTATTGGAGCAGGAATCCCTTTCCCAGCCAGGGGGCAACGAAAAAACCGAACGACGAATAAATGAGAAAGACAAGAATTATCCAGAACCATTTCGATCGAAGGATGGACCGGGCTTGCACGGAAAACCTCCTCATGGAACACAGGTCGTTAGGGGCGCCATCTCGACACCCCCGCTGCGAAACACTCGCTTGTCTTGGGCCTAGGGGCGACGCGGACTCTTTTCCGTGAAGGGACCAGAGGGTTTCTGTGCCGAAACGGTTTGTTCTTGGGGTGCAGGTCGCACACCCCTTTTGGGAGGGAAAAAGGGGCAGCCGAAAAAGACTTGAAACAGGCCTTATTGCTTCTCTTTCAATTCCATCAGCCGCTTCTCCAGGGCGTGCACTTCAAGCATCATGGTTTCGAGCTTCTCAAAGATGCTAATGTACTCTTCCATCTTCTCCTCTTTTTCCGAGATCTCTTCCTTCAATTGTGCGAGCTTTTCCCCGATTTCTTCCATCTCTTTCCTGGTTTCTTCGTCCTCTTCCAGGTCGCTGTAGGCCACCGGCTTCCAGGTTTTGTCCACGAATGCATAGGACGTTTCATGGAAGGCATTCCCTCTCTTGTAGCTGATGAACCCCTTGAACCTGTAGGAAGCCCCAACCACCTCCACAACTCTCGAGTTGAAATCAACGGGCTTCAGCTTGTCATCCACACCCGCGGTCTTGATCTTGTCGATTTCCGACTTCTCAAACGCTGTCCATTTATACATGGCAAGATCTTTTTCCTGGTCACCGCAGCCGGAAACAAGAACCACCGCCACCGCCAGCAGGCAAAAGGTTTGTGCGATCCGATTCATGGTCCCTCCTCCTTTTCGTCCCGGGTTCTGATCCATTCTCCCATTGTTCAACTGGGGATTTGCCGTTGATTACGGACTTTGAATCATAGTCGATTGACCGGGGTTTGATCAAGGGGTATCCGCTACTGAAGGCTCATGTACTTTCCTTGAACTTCTCCATCATGATCGCCTGCATCCTGGCAGTGACCTGGCCCCTGTCGTGCCCTTCCCGGAGGCGCCTGCCCAGTTCCCTTACCGCCTCCTCTGCGTCCTTCATAACCTCGGGCTGTTTGGTGACATCCGGAATTATATCCTCGGAGATCTTCACCCCTTACCCGTGCAGGGCATGGGGGATCCCCACCTTGCAGGTCTCGCCGTACCCGCAGGAGAAACAGGCGGCCGCTCCCTGCCCGCACACCTTGGCAACGGTTTCGATGAAGCTGTAGAGAAAGAATTTCTCGATCTCATCCGCCGGGGACGCTCCTGCCGTGCCGCCCACACCCACGGCCACACCCAGCTTTCCCCAGAGCAGGTCCCCTTCCTGGTGCCTGAACTGATACCATCGCTCGAGAAAGGCGTGCGTCTTTGCGTTCATGCCGGAATAGTAATTGGGCGCCCCAAGCACGTAAGCATCCGCCTCGACAATCTTTTTTCGAAGCAACCTCATGTCGTCATCCACGGCGCAGACATTGGTCTTCACACAATCCAGGCAGGCCTTGCACCCCTGGATCTTCATTTTTCGAAGAGAAACGAATTCGACATCACAGCCCGTTGCATCCAGGACCGTCCTGACGAGTTTGTGTACACCGGATTTCTTCTCCTTCCGGGGGCTGCCGG
>CAZSUQ010000321.1:0-6316 GCA_964609935.1 uncultured Thermodesulfobacteriota bacterium
CCCCTGCCTTGAGGTGAAGTCGACTTGTAGCCCCCCGGAGGCCACGTCCATGTCCGTATCGTACATGTTGTGCGTATGGGGGTCTTCCAGGTCCTGTGCCGGCGTTTGCTCGAAGAAATACCCCCCGCGAAGATGGACCCGGTCGATCCACTTGAGCCACCGGCCCGAAAGGTTCGGGTCGAATGCATACTCGATCCCCACCCTTGGAACCCAGGTGTCCCGAAAGGCAGGGTCCGGTCTCTCGTCAAGATAGTCCGTCATCTTGGAGTAATCCTTCCAGGTGACGTCAAAGGAGAAGGCAAGCCCTTCCAGGGGCAGGGGCCAGTTCTTGAAAGCCAGGGCAACCGTGGCCTGGGCAGGCTGGAACCCCACCACGCCGAGCATGTTCAGGGTGGGCATCGTTATGGCAATGGGAGTGGGGTCCCCGTCCGGTCGTTCCCAACCCACGTTAATGATCAAAGGGCCCCTGCCGTGATGCATCGAACTTTCACCCCGCCAGGACGCGCCCAGCGAGATCTTATCCTGCAAAGACTTCACAGGCGGCTTCAGAAGGATACCGGCCGTGGGTACGGCAAAGACCACGGCTGTCTGATGGATGCCCACCCGCGACCCCTTCACCGGATCGATACTGACCCAGTCCGGAGGAAGGGGGATGAACTCCCCCCTGTTCATGGCAAGCCAGAGATCTTGCGTGGAGTAGCCTTTGTTGGCCACAAAGGCGCCTGCCCCCACGGATAACCAGGGGAAGACTTCATAGGCCACAGAGGCCACCATGCTCATCAGGGCAAAACGGTCGTCCCACCGAAAGAAGTGAGGTCGGTATCCCTCAGGGCCTGCATGGTACTGCATCATTTCAGGGAGGTTGAGCCACATCACCAGCCCAAAGGCAAAGGGATTGAACCAGGGATAGGCCTTGATCACACTGGCGATGTCCAGGCTGCTCGCAATCCCGATCATGACCCCGTGAGAGGACATCTGCTCGTAGATATTGCTGTCCCAGTCATCCCTGAGGTCGAAGATCGCCTCGGCCCTGGGCTTGACGTAGAAGTAACCCATGCTGAACGCAAAGGGGCTGTCGATCTGGGTCAGGCCGGCCGGGTTGTAGTAGGCTGCAGAGAAGTCGTCGGCGACTGCGGTGAAGGCCTGCCCCATGGCAGCGGACTTGCAGCTTGCCCCGAATTCGTCGAGCATCTGCCCTGTCTGGGCATACACCCTGCCTGCACAAAATAGGATGGTGGCTGCAAAGAGCAATCTCAAAGCCGGCTTTACCTTCATGGGTGACCTCGGCATTTTATAATTGAATCGATACGCTGATCCCGGTGCTGTAGATCTCTCCGCCCGTTCGAATGACACCAAACAGAAGATCCCGCGTGTTGTGGAGGACCCGCTCCTCGGCAAAGTGAACCTTGAAGTAGGTCTGGACCTTGACCCGGTCCACCCCCTTCAGCAGGTATTCCAGACCGGCGCCGGCCGAAACGACGTGCATGTCCGAATCCAGGATGTTCATGGCCCCATTCATATCGGGTACGGGAGAAGGTTCATAATAGTAGCCTCCCTGGACCTTGAGCTTGTCGATCTTCCGGAGAAATTTCATCTTGAAACCGGGATGGAAGGCGTGTTCGATGCCGACCCTGGGAATCCACGTGTCCTTGAAGCGGGGATCCGGAGCAAGCCCCCAGAAGAACTTGAACTTCGAGTAGTCCTTCCAGGTCAGGTCCGCGGAGATGATCGTTCCCTTGAAAAGTCTCAGGGCCATCCCGGCGGCGACCTGCGCAGGGTTGTAGCCGATATAGTCAACGGTATACGCTGTCAGGGGAAAGAGGATGACAACGTTCCCTTCGTCACTCAAGGCCGCCAACGGTGCGTCGGTTCTCCCGGTGCCGTAGAATCCGTCCAGCTCCCTTCGATAGGTTACCCCCAGAGACAACCTTTTCTCCAGGCCGAAGACCGGCGGCTTGAAGAGAACCCCGAAGATCCATTCGGCGAACACCTTGGTCTTCAATCGCATATCGACTCGGATTCCGCTGTCATTGTCCCCGTCCACCATTTCCTGCGCGAGAACATAACTCCCGGCGCTGTCCTGGAGCGTGTCCACGCGCGGCATGATGCCCATGCCCACGGACAGGTAATCCGTGATCCGGCAGCCCATGGAGATGGCGATGCTCATGAGACAGTAGTTATTGTTGTATCTCAGGTGGTAGGGGTCCTGCTTCCGTTGGGGATTCCAGAATTCATTATTCTCCCTGAGGCCGTTGAACATGACCACACCGAAGGCGAAGTTCCGCATGAAGCTCGGCGGGTCGTTGAACACGGAAAGGTGGGCGAAGTTGCTCGCAATCCCCGTCCACATCCCCCTTGTGCTCCTTTCCTCCGACCGATTCACAGGCCTGTCGGCAAGGAAGTTTCCCGACACATAGGGGTCGCCATTCTTCATTCTTACGTCGATGTAGCTCATGGGCTTGACGTACTGGAAGCCCATGCCCACCACCAGGTGGGAAGGGATCTGCGTGAGCCCTGCAGGGTTGTAGTAGGCTGCTTCCGGACCGTCGGCCACGGCGGTAAAGGCCTGCCCCAGGGCGATGGCCCGGGGGCTGGCCCCGATGTCATCAAAGAAGAGCGGGGTTTGTGCCTGGAGTTCCTTGGGGACGAGAATGCTACAGCTCAATAGGAGCATTAGTGTGAAAACAGCTTTTTTCACAGGATGTCCTCTCTATCCTCCTTGGATTTCTCTTAGGAAGGTTCTCGATCCACCCAGCCGGGTTGTGCCCGGCTTTTCGTTTGCTTGAAAAAAGACCCTACCATGAAAGTGTCTCAAGAATTATTTGTCAACAAAAAAATTAAAAACAACAGGAAAAACAACAGGAAATGTAAAAGGCACGTAAAGAATTGTAAATTGCTCGTAAAATACGTTTACCGCTTTTCTTCTTTCTTGACAAACCAACATCTTTGGATATAGATAGGGACCTTGCCGGAAGCGAAAACGATTCTGTGTTCTTCACTTGAACAGGGATGCGAAAGAGGAAGAACTCCCATCACTATTGGTCGTTTATAGTGGTCAAATTCCGGAACATCGTATCGTAACGTGAGAGGTGTTTATCCATGGACCTGGAATACACGCCGGAAGAAGAAGCCTTTCGTCAGGAAGTCAGGGCCTGGCTCGAACAGAACCTGCCCGAGGATTACGATCCGGATGAATACTTCAGCAATCCGGACGTTGAAAAACGGGTGGAGATCGCACTGGCCTGGCAGAGAAAGCTTCATGAAGGAGGTTGGGCAGGCCTGAACTGGCCCAAGGAGTATGGAGGACGAGGGGCCTCGATCATCGAACAGAACATCTTCAACGAGGAACTGGCGCGCGTGAGAGCCCCCATGGCCGCCATCAATTTCGTCGGCGTTGCCATGGTGGCCCCGACGGTGATCCACTGGGGTACCGAGGAGCAGAAGAAACGATACCTTCCGAAGATCCTGAGCTCCGAGGAGATCTGGTGCCAGGGCTTCTCCGAGCCGGGTGCGGGCTCCGACCTCGCCGCACTTTCCATGCAGGCCGTGGAGGAAGGGGACCATTTCATCATCAACGGGCAAAAGACCTGGACGAGCCTGGCGCATTACTCGGATCTCATCTACCTTCTTGCCCGCACCAACAAGGATGTGGCCAAGCACAAGGGGATCTCGGCCTTTGCCGTGGATATGAAATCGCCGGGCATCACGGTCCGTCCTCTGGTTCAATTGACAGGGGATGCGGATTTCAACGAGGTCTTCTTCGAGGACGTCAAGGTTCCCAAGGAGAACATGCTCGGCCCCAAGGACGATGGGTGGAACGTGGCCATCACCACCCTGATGTACGAACGTGCGGGGATGGGGGCCGGCCTGGATTTCGAGCATGTGCTCAACCAGCTCCTCTCCATGGCGAAACAGGTCAAGCGTCGCGGCGTGAGCGCTTCCAAGGACCCCTGGGTACGCCAGACGATCGCGCAATTCCTCATCGAGTGGAACGCCGTGAAATATACGGACCTGCGGGCCCTCAGCAAGCAGACGCACGGGGAACCGCCCGGCTGGGAGGGATCCATCTGCAAGCTCGGGAGCAGCAGCTTGAACCTCCGCCTGACCTCCTTTGCCCTGGATCTGCTCGGCCCGTACGCCCAGTTGACCCGGGACTGCCCCCAGGCGGTGGACCGGGGCGCCTGGATCCGGCAGGCGCTCATGGCGCGTGCCCTCACCATCGGCGGGGGAACGAGTGAGATCCAGCGCAGCATTCTCGGGACACGAGCACTCGGCCTGCCGAGAAAGTAACCCCGGTTACGTTCACATATAGGTTTACATACAGGTTTTCTGAAAGGCCATCCAAGAACAGCACAGCGATAACCCCGGATTTTCACACCCATACGAATTGAGGCGACCATGCACTTCGATTTCAATGAAGAACAGAAGCTCTTTCGCGATGCGTCGCGCAAGTTCCTGGAAGCGGAGTGTCCTCCCACCTTCGTGCGGAAGATGATGGAGGATGAGACGGCCCACGACCCGGCGTTCTGGAAAAAGCAGGTGGAACTCGGATGGACAGGCATGCTCATTCCCGAAGCCTATGGAGGCGTGGAAGGGACGCTGACCGACATGATCGTGGTAGCCGAGGAGATAGGCCGCACCGTGATGCCGGGCCCCTTCTACGCCACAACGGTCACCGGTGCCACCCTTCTTTCCACCGCTGGAACCGATGACCAGAAGCAGCAGATCCTTTCGGGCGTGGCGGAGGGCAGCCACCTGCTGACCCTGGGCACCCTGGAATCCAGCGGCGAGTTCCGCAGCGAGTCCCTCCTGACCTTTGCCGAACATCAACAGGGGAAATACGTCCTGAACGGGGAAAAGCTGTTCGTACCGGACGCTCATGTCGCGGACACGATTCTTGTGGCGGCCCGCACGAGCCGCGGCACCACGCCCGGCCGGGGGATCTCCCTCTTCCTCATGGACAAGGGATCCGAGGGGCTGCGCGTGGAGCAGATGCCCGGCGTGGACACGAGCCGTCGGATCTGCAGGGTCGTGATGGAAAACGTAACCCTGCCCGAGGACAAACTCCTGGGAGAGATGGATCAGGCCTGGCCCTTGATCGAGCGGGCCATGGAGCTCACGCACGTACCCTGTTGCTGTGAGCTGGTGGGGCTTGCGGACAAGACCCTGGAGATGGTGGTGGATTACCTGAAGATCCGGGTTCAGTTCAACCGGCCCATCGGCGTGTTCCAGGCGCTCCAGCATCGCTGCGCCGACATCATGGTACACAACGAGATGGCCAAATCGCTGGCCTATTATGCCTGCTACGCTATAGAGAAAAACCTGCCCGACGCACCCGTCTCCCTATCCATGGCTCAAGCCTACTGCTCCGAGACGGCCAAAGAAGCCGTCAGCGACGGCATCCAGCTGTTCGGGGGAATCGGCTTTACCTGGGAGCACGACCTTCACTTGTATCAGCGTCGCGCCCTCTCCCTCTCCCTCAACATGGGAACCGTGGAGGATCACCGGGAAAACGTGGCGCGCGCCTTCCTCGATTGATCGAGAAGCACATTGGAATTGTGCAGGCTAGAGCCTCTCGATAATTGTGCCCGTAGCCACCGCAGAGCCGCAGCACATGGTGCACAGCGCGGTGGTCTTGTCCAGGCGCTCGAGCAAATTCATCGCCGTGGTGATCATGCGTGTGCCCGTGGAGCCCACCGGATGCCCGATGGCGATGGCGCCGCCGTTGACGTTCAACTTGTCCATGTCCGGCTCAAAGACCTTGCACCAGGAGAGAACCACACCTGCAAAGGCCTCGTTGACCTCATAGAGGTCGATGTCGTTCAGGCTCATACCGGATTTCTGCAGAAGCTTCTGTGTAGCGTCCACAGGACCGTCGAGCAGATAGTAGGGGTCTGCACCCACGATGACATCGTAGAGGATCCGTGCTCTCGGCCTGAGCCCGAGTTCCTTGGCCTTTTCCCTTGTCATGACCAGAACCGCGGATGCCCCGTCTGAAAGCTGGGAAGACGTGGCCGCCGTGGTGAACCCTCCGGAATCAACGTGCCGGAGCTTGGACAGGGCCTCCAGGTTGCTCTCGCGCAACCCCTGGTCCCTGTCAACCAGCATGGTCTCGCCCGTGGGTTGCCCGTCTTCACCCAGAACCGGGGCTTCGATGGGGATGATCTCGTTCTTGAAGTACCCGGCTTCCGTGGCCGCGATGGCCTTTTCCTGGGACCAGACCCCGAACTTGTCGAGGTCCTCCCGCGCGAGCCCCCGGTTCTTGCAGATCCGCACCACGGCCTCGAACTGATCAAGCGGCATGTCGTACGGAAAG
>CAZSUQ010000322.1:0-6313 GCA_964609935.1 uncultured Thermodesulfobacteriota bacterium
GTTGAACGACCCTGCAGAGCTGATGCAGTCCACGTATCGATTCCCTGTCACGTCCCAGACCGATGCACCGTCCCTTTTGTCCTCGATCACGTCCAGGCCTGCGCTCTTCAGGATCCGGGCTTTTTGAGGATTGACGAACCTTGCAAAATCCTTGATGGCCTGCTGCTTGATTTCGGCGGGATCCACTGGAGGTTTTTTCGTTGTCATAGGCGAGGCCTTTCGATACGAAAAGGTTGAGACAGCGTACGCAGGAGGCATTTCTTTCCGGAAAGGGTTTTTCCTTCTTATCATACCAGCGGGCAAAACCCAACGAGGAAACAAAAGGCCGAGAGAAGCCTTCTCCTGCAAACTTCGTAAGCCAGGAACCTTTGTGCCGGCGACACGAAGAAGGAAGAGAGGGCGAAAATATCCTGCACTACCCGGTTGTTTCTGATCTTGTGAACTGGTTCACAGAATTCGGTATGAAGTTCGTGTATTCAGGTGTCAAGTTAAAAAGAGGGCATGATAATTTTAGCATTTTCTGAGTTCACAAATATTTAAAGTTGACGTGTTCACATTCACCATGGAATCAGGCAGGAGAGAACGC
Organism: uncultured Thermodesulfobacteriota bacterium; assembly: GCA_964609935.1. Lineage (GTDB taxonomy): Bacteria > Desulfobacterota > DSWW01 > DSWW01 > DSWW01 > CAYTRL01. Next base: position 587 of record CAZSUQ010000322.1, read on the forward strand.
GTATGAACATTACCTTGATCGTCCTTCTGGCCTATCTGGCACTGATGTTTCTGGTTGCCTGGTATTTTTCGAGAAAAGAATCGATAGAGGCCTACTTTCTGAACAAAAGAAAGACAAATTTGTGGATGATGACCTTCTCCACCGTGGCAACCGTGGTGGGGGCAGGGGCAACCGTGTCTGTCGTGTCAGAGGTGTACAATACCGGGATTTCCTACGGGATTGCGTTCTGCAGTTCTTTTCTGGTGGGGATGATTGTCCTCGGGGTCATGGCAAAGAAGATCAAGGAAACCGGAGACAGGTACGGGGCCCATACGATCGTTGATTTTCTTGGACAAAGGTTTGACAGGAAAACGAAGATATTGACGGGGCTCCTGCAGCTCTTCCTGATGATTATCTGGACAGGTGTGCAGGCTGTGGCGATCGCCTCCCTGGCTTCCGTCCTGACAGGACTGGATTACAGGATTGCCCTGTTTCTTACGGCAACCGTGACAATCCTGTACACGGCGATTGGAGGGCTCAAGATCGACATCATTACGGATTTCATCCAGTTCTGGGTCATCCTCCTTGTTTTTTTGAGCCTGGCATTCCTGGGATATTTCCACGTGGGAGGAGACGGAAACTTGATTTCTCGATTGCCTGAAGGCCATACGGATATCTTTTCTTTTGGAGGTGTTCCTCTGTTTTTGAGTCTGATTTTCTTGGGTGGATTCGTTTTCCTGGGCAACACGGTACACTGGCAAAGGATCTTTTCCGCCGAGAATGAGAATACTGCAAGAAGATCGTTCTTCGTGGGAATCCCTTTTGTCTTGCTGTTAACCCTGCTCTTGCTGTTCCTGGGACTCGTTGCCTCTGTTTCCCTGTCCGGAATCACGAAAGAAAGAGCCATCTTTTCACTGATGGAAGGGCTTTTGCCGTCGGCCCTGGTGGGTGTCGGGTTTGCCGCGATACTCGCCGTGGTCATGTCCTCCATAGACAGCTTTCTCATCGGCGGGGCCACCATCATCCACAGGGCATTGTTCAACAAAGAGGAAATCGAGGGCAACAAAGAGATCTTTTATGCAAGGTCCATAACCATCCTGTTCGGTATTTGCGGGTTCTTTTTCGCGTTTGTGATACCCAATATCGTGACGTTGACATTGCTTGTGGCTTATCTGGCATTTGCATTCGTTCCCCCGGTTTTCGCAGCGATCTATTCCAGGAACACCTCCGCTAATGCAGGGTTCTATTCCATTCTCATGCCGGCGATCGTCCTGTTCTCTGCTTATCCGGTTGTGGGCAGGAATATTTTTGTCCTCACAGGTCCCCTGGGGATCCTCATCGTTTTGCTTTATGACAAGATTTTTAAAAGAAGAGAGGCTTCTTTGATAAGAATGCAAGGCCGAACATGATAAACCGCAGATGCTCACGCCTCTTTGGGCAATCCGGCCAGTTCCTGTCTCACCTTGTCAGGCTCGATCAGGATGTACGCTTCCCCTGCATGGGGGAATCATGAGTCGTCAGTCCTCCTCCGGACCTTCAAAGCCGCACGGGGCAAAGGAATCCGTGTTCCGTTCCGGCAGTGTTGCCGTGCCTGTTTCAGCCAGGCTGGAGAAGAAGCAGGTGTACTGGTACTTGGCTTCGGAGAGATAGAAGGGCGCGTAGTGGCCGTCCACGTCCTCGGGCAGCGTGTAGTGAACCGCAAGGCCCGTGCGGGTCTCCTGGTCCGTGGGGATGTTGCCCCCTGCCGGGAGCGGGATGTTGGCCCTGCCGGAAAGTTGAAGAGCCTCGGCCGTCCCGTCCCACTGGAGCGGCCCGGCAAGGTCGGTTCCTGCGGATGCGATGAGCCCGTCCACCATGAGCGGCGGGAAGAACAGGTCATAGATCCCCATCACGATCAGCACGTCAAGGGGGCGGTTCTCCACCACCGGGTGATGGATCCAGTAGGGCGCATAGTAGGCGGCCTCGGCCTGCTCGGCCAGGTTCTGGAAGATCAGGCCAAAGGGGTGAAAAACGTGGATCTCATCCGAGCCCGTGAGTAGCCGGACTAGGGGTTCGAACCGGAAGGGAGCCTCCTTGTAGACCAGGTTGTAGTTCCAGCTCACACCCGCCCCACTCACCATGCCCGCCCGGAACCCGGGCTCCACGGCCATGACCAGCTCGCCGATGCTCGCCCCTGTTGAATGCCCCCAGAAGTAGAAGTGCGCCTGATCGTAGTGCACATCCCCTCCGCCCGCATCGGTGAGGGGAACGAGCTCCTGCGGGATGCGGAGGTTGTGTGCCATCTTCACCAGCATGGTGAATTCGCTTGCCGCCTGGCGGACGTTGTCCCTCAGGGCCACCAGGTTGATGAAGTTGAAGAAGGCAAGGCCCTCAAAGCTTCCCCAGGGGTGCCTCGGGCCCACGGTGGCCGCCTCGATGTCCAGGCACGCGATGCCCCGGTGTGCGAATTGCAGCCCGGGCCCCATTCCCGGTGTGCCGGACCCCTCATTGGTGGGGCCGCGGTCAAAGACCTGGGTGTAGCTTCCCCCCTGGCCGTTGGCATAGAAGAGGAGGGGAAAGCCGGTCCCGGGCATGGCCCGCTTGGGCACGGAAACGGCGAAGCGGATCTCCTCGTCCCACTGGTGCACGGGCTCTCCGTCAACGAAATGGATCCTGCCGCCCTGGATCCAGTAGGGACGCCTGCCGTCCTGCCAGATGGGCATCACCATCTTTCCCTGGATGATGTAATAGGTGTCGTACTCCTCGAGCAGGGAAAGTTCGTAGGGAACCGGGTCAGGGAGCGCCGCTACGGTATCGCGAAGGGCCTTCATCCCGGCCGTGAACTCGCCCGTGCGAAAAACCGTGGCCGCGGCCACCCGGCTTCGGGGAAGCCCCTGGTCGTCGCAATAGGCCCAGAGGTGCTGGAATGCCGTTGCATCCTTCTGACCGTACTCCCCTTCCGGCACGCCTCCGTTTCGCATGGTGACCAGGGTCTGGGCAGGGGCCAGGGGGTTTCCGTCCTCGTCGCCCAGGGAGGCCAGGACCACGGCTGCGTAATAGGCCTCCGGGGCCAGGGGGATCCCCTGATAGGGAAGGAGCATGAGCAGGTTCCCGGGCAGGTAGACCGTGGGCTCCGCCTGCCACCTCGTGTAGATGGGGATCCGTTCCCCGTAGCGGATTGAAGTTCTGTCCACGTTCACAAGAAACACGGTTGCCTCCTGCTTCAGGCTGCCCGTGAGCGGTGCAGGAAGGGCCTCTTCGTTGATGGGGCCGTCAAAGGGGAGATACACCACCCCTATGCGGGAAAACCCTGAGGTTTCCCGATCTGCCTGATCGAGGAAGTGCTGTGCAACGGGGTTGGCCTGGGGATTCGGGAGAAGATCGTACCGGATCGTTCCGTCCTCGCGCCGCATGTGCTCCACGGGGAACGGGGCATCAAAGAAAGCGGCGTTTTCGCTCGTTGAGAACAGGGAGACCACCGGGTCATAGGCCGGCCCGGGGTTGTTAGGGGCCGTGGAGTCACTTGTACACGAGGCGAACAGGGACGCAAGGACGAGCAGGACGAAAAGGAGCGGCCATGGCGTTGTCCTGTTCGAGGCAAAGGTGTATCCAATGGGCATGAGCTTTCTCCTTTATTCTCCCATGTTCAGAAGTCAAAACCTTGTTCAAACCCGCAGGGCGCAAAGGAATCCATGTTCGGTTCCGGCACGGTTGCCGTGCCTGTCCCGGCCAGGCTGGCAAAGAAACAGGTGTACTGGTATTTCGCATCCGCTCGATAAAAGGGGGCCTTGTGGCCGTCCACGTCATCCGGAAGGGCGTACTGAAGCGTGAGGCCGGTGCGGTTCCCCTGGCCTGACGGGATGTTGCCTCCTGCAGGGAGCTGGAGGTGACGCCTGCCCGTGAGCTCGAGGGCTTCGAGCGTCTCTGCACGCTCGAGCGGCCCGGCGAGATCGGTTCCTGCCGAGGCGAGCAGTCCGTCGATCATGATGGGCGGAAAGAACAGGTCAAAGATCCCCATGATGATCAGCACGTCCAGGGGCCGGTTCTCCACGAGCGGGTCATGGATCCAGGCCGGTGCATAGTACGCGGCTTCGGCCTCCTCGCAGACGCTCTGAAAGATCAGGGCAAAGGTGTGGAAGATGTGGATCTCATCCGCCCCGGACAGCAGCCGGACGATCGGTTCGATGTGTACAGGCGCTTCCTTGTAAACCAGGTTGTAGTTCCAGCTCACACCCGCCCCGCTCACCATGCCGGCCCGGAACCCGGGTTCCACGGCCATGACCAGCTCGCCGATGCTCGCCCCTGTTGAGTGCCCCCAGTAATAGTAGTTGCCATCGTCGTAGTGGACGTCCCTGCCGCCTGTGTCGGTGAGGGGGACGAGCTCCTGCGGGATGTGCAGGATGCGCGCCATCTTCAGGAGCATGGTGAACTCGCTGGCAGCCTGGCGGATGTTGTCCCTGAAGGCAACCAGGTTGAGGAAGTTGAAGAACTCGCCCTGGGGTTCCCTTGGGCCCGACATGGCCGCCTCGATGTCCAGGCACGCGATGCCCCGGTGGGCGAACTGCCACGCGGGGCCGTCACCCGGAACACCCCCGTGGCCGGGTTCGCTGTTGCTGTTGAACACCTGCAGGTAGGACTGGTTGTGTCCGTTTCCGAAGAAGAGGAGCGGGAAGCCGGCCTCGGGCATGGCCCGCTTGGGCACGGACACGGCGAAGCGTATCTCCTCGTCCCACTGGCGTACGGGCTCTCCATCCACGAAGTGGATCCTGCCGCCGCCACAGGTGTAGGGGCGCGCGCCGTCCTGCCAGATCGGTATTACCACCTTTCCGGCGATGATGTAGTAGTTGTCGTATTCCTTGAGCACGCGAAGATCAAAGGGGACCGGGTCAGGGAGCGCTGCAGCGGCATCGCGCAGGGCCTTCATCTCGGCCCTGAATTCACCTGTCCGGAAGACCGTGGCAGCAGCCACCCGGCTTCGGGGAATGCCCCGGTCGTCGCAATAGGCCCAGAGGTGTTGGAACGCTGCGGCATCCTCCTCTCCGTATTCCCCTTGCGGCACGCCTCCCTTGCGCATGGTGAGCAGGGCCGGGGCAGCAGCCAGGGGATGCCCGTCCGTGTCGCCCAGGGAGGCCAGCACCACAGCCGCGTAACAGGTCTCCGGGGCCAGGGGGATCCCCTGAAAGGGAAGAAGCATGAGCAGGTTCCCGGGCAGGTAGACCGTGGGTTCCTCCTGCCATCTCGTGTAGATGGGGATCCGTTCAGCGTAACGGGAGGAAGCTCTGTCCACGTTTACGAGAAAAACCTTTGCTCCCTGCTCCAGGCTTTCCGCCAATGTGCCTGGAAGGGCGTCGGCGTTGACAGGGCCGTCAAAAGGGAGGTACACAATCCCCATTCGGGAGAACCCGCTGGTCTCCCTGTCTGCCTGGTTGATGTAGTGCCGGGTGATGGGGTTCCCCCTGGGATTCGGAAGGAGGTTGAAACGGATCGTCCCATCCACACGCCGCATGTGCTCCACAGGGAACGGGGCGTCAAAAAAGCCTGCGTCTTCCTGTGTTGAAAACAGGGAAGTCACCGGATCGTATGGAGGCACCACGGCTCCGAGATCTGTACTGCCGGAGGAATCATTGCTACATGAGGCCAAAGGGAAGAGGAGGAAGAGAAGGATAAGGAAGGTGGAAACCCATGCGCTTCTGTTCAAGTCCTGTGTGGATGCGGTGCCCAAACGAGCCTCCCTTTTCCCGTACAGAAAGAAACGTGCTCCTTATTATG
>CAZSUQ010000323.1:0-6305 GCA_964609935.1 uncultured Thermodesulfobacteriota bacterium
TCGTCTTGAGGGGAACGGGATCCTTGCCGTACTGCTTGGCGATCTCGATCATGGCGCGGGTTGCGTAGCGACAGCGGCTGGAGATGTTCATGGCTTTAACCCATTAAATTTAAACAAAAATTAACATTTTTCTACGATATCAACCACACGGACGATAGTCAAATGGTTGGCCTCGATCCCGCCTGTGTTCCTACTTTGGACTGAATGCAACCCTTTTTCTGGGTGGCACTTCCATCTTCATCAAGGAATCCCGGTCCTCCGGGGCAGCATTCTTTATTATTCCCTTTGCATGACAGAAAATATTATATAAAATATATTAGTTTTATGAAAAATATATATCCAGGAGGGGCAGGCCATGACGCGCCAGATGAATGCCGTCCTTGCAGTTGTTTTGCTGCTTGTTCTCATGATGCTGATCTTTTAAGCCTATCTTTCTGGCCCCAGGCAGCAGCGGCCCGGTGCCATCATCACCTACGGATTTGATTCCAGGGATCCGAGACCCACCCATACGGTTGACCCGATCTACCCGAGAAAGGCGTACAAGAAGGGCATCCAGGGGTATGTGATCGTCCGGCTCGTCATCGATGAGGATGGTTCTGTGACGAAAGCGGAGGTTCTGAAGTCTCAGCCCCGTGGTACGTTCAACCGGGCCGTTTCCCATGCCGTCAAGCAGTGGAAATTTTCATCCGGACAGTGGCGGGGGGGCAGGAAGTACATGTTTGTTCGGATCCGGTTCGGTCTGCGCGGAGATGAATCCTTCGGAACAAACGTGTTGAAAGGCTTCTCGGGTTATTGAACCGCCTGCCACGGTGTCTCTTTTTCCAGTTGGCGTTCAGTGCTTCGTGATGGGGATGCGTATGAGAAACCGGCTCCCCTTCCCGGAGGTGGACTCCACGGAAATCTTCCCCATGTGCTTGGTCGCGATCTTGTTGGCGATGAACAGGCCGAGCCCGGTGCCTTCCATGCCCTTGGAGGAGAAGAACAGGCTGAAGACCTTCTCCCGGGTTTCCCGGTCCATGCCGATCCCGTTGTCCTGGATCTCGAAAAAGATGTCTTCCATGCTCTCCCAGACGCGGAAGTGAACCTCGTGCCCGGGCTTCACCTTGTCCAGGCGGCAGGCATCAAAGGAGTTCTCCAGGAGGTTCACCAGCATGGACTGCAGGGCCCTGGGGTCTCCGTCAAAGGGGCGCAGGTTCGTTTCGAAATGCCTGTGAAGTGCGATGCACAGCTTTTCCGCCTTTTCATCGAACAGTTTTGAAGCACTCTCCACCAGGTCCAGAGGGTTCACGCTTTCCCACACGGGTTCACGGTCCTTGGCATAGTAGAGCACATCCAGGACCATGCTGCGGATCTTGCTCACGTTTCGTTCCATGATGGCCCAGCCCTTCTGGACCCGTTCCATTTCGTTTCGGGCAAACCCGCTCTTGATGAAGTAGGAGCCGCCGTCCAGGCCGGTCAGAAGGCCCTTGATCCCGTGGGAAATGCTTCCCACCAGCATGCCCAGGGACTCCAGCTGGGACTGAAGGCTTCGGATCTCGGTGATGTTGGTGGACATCTCCATCACGTGCGTGATCTCACCTTCGGCGTTTCGGATGGGAGCGGTTGATACGAGCACGTGTATCGATTCCCCGCTCTTCGAGGTCACAACCTCCTCGCTGGTGTGAACCCGGCCGTCGGAAAAGGTGGCAGCCACCGGGCAGTTCAGACATTCCTCGTCCCTGTGCTTGTAAACGGAAAAACAGTAGCTGCCGATCTCGTCTCCAAAGTCCTCCTTGAACTTCCGGTTCGCCCGCACCACGCGCAGGTTCTGATCCTGGATGGAGATGTAACAGGGCACCTCCTCGAACAGGTAGAGGAGTCTTTCCTGGCTCTCCTTGAGCTTGCGCTGGAGATACTTCACCTCGGTGATGTCCGTGGACATCTCCATCACGGCAACGATCTCCTTGTCTTTGTTGTAGATGGGCGTGGTGTAGACGATGACCTCAACCTCTTTTCCGTCCTGGCGGATCAGGGTCTCTTCGCTCATAAGGCTTTTTCCGTCCATGAAGGTCTTTTCCACCGAGCATCTCGTGCACTTCTCATTCCGGTCTTTGTAGACCTGGTAGCAGTGGACCCCTGCCTTTTCCCCGAAGTTTTCCTTGAACAGGCGGTTGGTCTTCAAGATGCGAAACGCCCGGTCCTGGATGGAGATGTAACAGGGGACCTCGTTGAACAGGACGTCGTACGGGAGGGGGATTTCTTCGTTGACTTCGAGTGACGGATTGTCGGGCATGGCCGAATCCTCAAATCTTGGTGAATGTAGAAGGCTCAGTCTCTGTTCAGGATCTCCTTCACTTTTTGGAGCAGGACGTCAGGATCGATCGGCTTTTCCATGTATCCTTCTGGAGGAAGGAGGGAACGGCTGTACAGCATCTGACGGAATTCATGGACACCGGTGATAATGAAGACCGGTATTCGACACAGGTCTGGATCGGATCGAAGCTCTTTGAAAACGACCACACCGGATTTTCCGGGCATGGTGATGTCGAGCGTGATCAGCTCCGGCCTGTGTTCGCTTGCGAGGTCCAGCCCCATCTGCCCGTTCTGGGCGCAAAGGGTTTCGAAGCCGTTGTCTTCAAACAGGGTTGTGAGAAAATCCACGATGTCCGGTTCGTCGTCGATCACGAGGATACGGGGCATTGCCATGGATTTTTCCTTTCCGGGTGTTCTTGATGATCGATGGTCCTTTTCGCTATGGTGATATTGCCTATGAAACCGCCAAAAAGGAAAGCCCTGACCTGATCACGCTCGAGATCTCCATGCCCGAGAAATCCGGCATGCAGGCCCTTAAGGAGTTGCAGAGCGATGCAGCAACGGCCGATATTTATGTTGTCATCGTCACCGGCGTTTTGGATGATTTGAAGAGCTATCGTTAAACGCTTCTTCATCCCTGGCGGCTTCCGGTGGAGAGAACCCTCTCCACCAGGCTCAGAAGATTGTCGGGATCGAATGGCTTCTCCAGGATCCCTTCCGGCGGTCGCACATGAAAGCGGTTGAGGTAGGAGCGTCCCCGATCCTCCAGGACCTCGGCCTTTCCCGTGATCATGATCACAGGGATTGCCGCATGTTTCGGGTTGTTTCGGAGCCTTTGAATCAGGCTGAGCCCGGAGGCTCCGGGCATCATCACGTCAACAAGGATCAGGTCCGCGTTTTCCCCCTCCAGGATGTCCATGGCCTTCTCCGCGTTGTGAGCGGACAGAACGGAATAGGCGTGGTCCTCGAGGAGGGTGGTCACGTAGGCAACCGTGTCGGGCTCGTCGTCTATGACAAGAATCTTTACCCCAATGGACTATCCTTTCTGATTCGCAGGGTATGAAGGGCAGCCGGGCTCAACGGTACCCGTACCGGACGGGCTATCCTCCTCAGGTTTACCGTCTTCCTCCGGAACCGAGCGCTCCTTCGGTATCCTGACCGTAAAGGCGGTGCCCACCTTTGGCGTGGAGTCCACCTGAATCGTGCCTCCATGACTCGTGACGATCTTGTTGGAGATGAAAAGTCCCAGGCCGGTGCCTTCGATGCCCTTGGAGGAGAAGAACAGGCTGAAGACCTTCTCCCGGGTTTCCTGGTCGATGCCTGTCCCGTTGTCCTCGATCCGGAAGATCATGTCTTCCGGATCCTCGGAGACATGAAACCGGACCCGGTGCTTCTCCTTTTCCATGTCCGTCCGGCACGCATCAAAGGAGTTTTCCAGGATGTTGGTGAGCATGGAGCGGATCGCCCTGGGATCGGCCTCGAACGCTCCTGCACCGGAGGCAACCTCGGTCTGAAAGTCCACCCCCAGATCCTTTGCCTTCTTTTCCATCAGCTCCGTGAGGTCCTTTGCCAGGTCCGAGGCGGACACCGGCGCCCAGAGCGGGACACGATCCTTGGCGTAATACAGGATGTCCAGAACCATGCTCCGGATACGCTCCACGTTTCGCTGGACCATGGTCCAGCCTTTTTGAACCCGCTTTGGGTCATCCTTTGCGTAGCCTGAATTCATCAGGTAGATGCCGCCGTCCAGTCCGGTGAGCTGCCCTTTGATTCCATGGGAGATGGACCCCACCAGCAGACCCAGGGAGGTGAGCTGGGACTGGATGCGGCGGATTTCGGTGATGTTGGTGGACATCTCCATCACCTGGACGATTTCCCCTTCCGCGTTACGGATCGGCGTGGTACAGACGAGCACGTTGATTTCTTCGCCCGACTTTGATGTTACCACTTCCTCGCTGCTGTGGGACTTTCCGTCCTGGAAGGTCATTTCCACCGGGCAGACCAGGCAGGGCTCTTTTCTGTGCTTGTAGATGTCGTAGCAATGCGCACCCACCTGGTCCCCGAAGTCCTCCTTGAAACGGCGATTGGCCTGGACGATCCTCAGGTCCCGATCCTGAACCGATATGTAACAGGGGATTTCTTCGAAAAGGAAGCGGTAGAGCTCCTGGCTCTCGTCCAGCTTGCGCTGAAGCATCTTGATCTCGGTGATGTCCGTGGACATCTCCATCACGGCAACGATCTTTCCGTCCTCGTCACGGATCGGTCGGGTATAGACAATGACCGAAACCTCGTTGCCGTCACGTGTCCTCACCACCTCCTCGCTGCCGTAGCTCTCGCCATCCTGGAAGGTCTTCAGCACGGCACAGTTCGGACACTGGTCATCCCGGTTCTTGTATACCTTGTAGCAGGGCTGGCCGATAAGGTCGCCGAAGTCATCCCGGAATCTTCGGTTCGCGTCCAGGATCCTGAGGTCAGGGCCCTGGACGCTCACGTAGCAGGGCATCTCTTCGAAATACTGCTTGTAGCGACCGTCCATGCGGTACCCTCGTGTTCCGAAAGCCGATGCACAAACCAATAGGCTCCCCTACCGTCTCCGGCCCCGGGGTCAGGGGGAGTTGCAAGAGATTGACCCTTTAGGGGGCCGGCCTTTTCCATCAACCTGCAAGAACAGCATGTGGATCATGGGCTGTCCCTGGTGGATTACTGTACCTGTTTCTCCTTGTGGGCAAGCTCGAGGATCTTCCGCACGCTCTTCACGAATCCCTCTTCATCCACAGGCTTGTCCAGGTACCCTTCGGGCGGGCGGTGGGGTTTGTCGTAGATGAGTTTCCGGAGTTCGGGCTTTCCTGTGACAATAACAATGGGGATGTGCTTGGTTTCCGAATCTTCCCGCAGGCGGACAAAGACCTCGCCACCGTCCATCTGGGGCATGGAGAGGTCCAGGGTGATGAGATCGGGCTGCTCCTTCTTGGCCATCTCGATCCCGGCGATTCCGTCAGACGCAGTCATGGTGTTTGCCTCGTTGTCCTCCAGTACCGTGGTGAGGAAGGTGAGGATGTCGGGCTCGTCGTCGATCACGAGGATCTTGTAATCCTTGAGGCTGTGCTCCGCCTTGGGCTTCTCATCCGCCTTCTCCTCAACTTTTTCGGGGACGATGAGGGCGTTGGCCACCAGGTTCACGAGCTGTGTGACCTCCATGTCGAGCTTGTAGTGCTTGATCAGGTCGCTCAATCCGTCCACGCAGTTGTGGCAGGAGGTGATCACGGTCTTGGCCCCTGTGGCCCGGAGCTGATCCGCCTTTACCTTTGCCGATTTCAGGCGCTGGGGCGTGTACTCGGACATGGACATGGCCCCGCCGCCGCCGGTGCAGCAGTAGTTCTCCGCCCGGTTCGGGTACATCTCGCGAAAATCGGAGCAGACCAGGTTAACCAGCTCACGCGGCTCGTCGTAGAGCCCGCAGCTTCGTGCGTTGTTGCAGGAATCGTGGAAGGTAACCGGGATGTTGTTCACGCTCTTGTCCACCTTGATCTTGCCTTCACGGATGTAGCGAATCATGGTGTTCACAGAGCTGTCCATCACAAACCCGATGTCCACGCCGCCCCAGTTCGGGCCCTCGCACCGGGTTGAGCGGTACCCGTGTCCGCACTCGGAGATCACGACCTCCTCGACCTCCAGCTCCACGGCCTTCTCATAGAGGCGCTTGGCCACGGTGCCTCCCAGGTCGTCGTCACCGGAGAACAGGCCGAAGTTGGTCATGTCCCATCCTTCGCTCGGCATGGTCCAGTCCTCGCCCGCCAGGGTAAAGATCTTCGCCGCGTCCGCAATCGTACGGGGGTCGTACTTGACCTCCCTGGGGTTGATCGTATACATGACCTTCGCGCCCTTCTTGTCGATGGGAATGAGGCATTCTTCGACGCCCAGCTCTTCCTGAAGCTCGTCATCCATCCACTCGATCGTATCGACGTAGTCCTCCTTGAGCACGCCCATCTGGTTGCCGATCTCCCACTGGTCCT
>CAZSUQ010000324.1:0-777 GCA_964609935.1 uncultured Thermodesulfobacteriota bacterium
GCGAGATATAGGAGGAGGAGAGCAGTTCAGGGGAGAAATAAGCCGGGTAGAGCCTGCCCTGGTTCTTCAGTTCGTAAATGGCGGGCTTCTGGTGCCGGGTGATGTAGGTGTGAACGGCCTGATGGTTAAGAAGCAGATCCTTGATGTGTTCCTCAGCCTTTACGATGGCAAACTCCCTTGTCTGGTAGTAGAGGAAAACCCCCAGGATACAACCCGCTACCAGGCAGATTGCCAGAAGGATCTGGAGCATTCTTTTTCGGATACTCCTGCTGTGTGACAAGGCTTTGGCACCCATGGACAGCCTCCCGTCTCCACATCCACGATGAAACGCGGATGTTTCAACACAGGTTACGATGTGTGGGTTCCCGGCCGAATCCTGTAAACAGAACATCCAAGGAAAAGTATATGCCAGAACTTGTTTTGATCACAATCATATTTGTGTACGAGGGAAAATTCACCTGTTTTCTCCTGCCCGATCGGGAGATTATCTTTGACACCCCACAGGGGTCTACCCTATACTTTTTTCACCCGGTTGAGCCTTCCCAGTTCATCCAGTGAGAAGAGGAACACTCCTTCAAACGCTGACCGAGCCCGAGCGCACCGTGCCGGAGACGAGTGCAAATGGATAAGTCCCCGGATACAAAGGTCCAGGACGAAAAGCGGTCCCAGAAGACGGGCGGCGAGGGGAAAAAAGCCCGAAAGGCCGCCCGGGCCATGACGCCCCGGCCGGGCGTAACCAGCCTTGTGGCTGCTCCGCCACCCCTTGCACCCTACCCC
>CAZSUQ010000324.1:787-6285 GCA_964609935.1 uncultured Thermodesulfobacteriota bacterium
ACGTGCGGCGATCCATCAGGATCGCACCCCGGGGAACCTGCTCATGATCGGCCATCCCGGAAGGATCTACAAGCTTCCCCGCAACCTTCCGGATGCACTTGCCGAGGCCGGATTCACGGTGGCCAGGGTCTTTACGGACACGGACCGCATCCGATCGGTGGAGAAGATACGCGATGCCCTGCTGGCCCTGTCCAGGAAAAACGCGCCCCTCGACGTGCTCGTGGTGAGCGGCGACGGCACCGTGGATCATCACGTACTGGTGGCGGCTTTCCTGGCCTTTTATCCCGACCTAGTCAGGTTTCGACCCGGGGTCATTGATTGCAGTGCGGTGAGAAACGAGGACCTGGACAGCCTCCCTGTTTCGTATCGGACCGCGTTTTTCGAAACCCTTCCGGATCCGACTACGCTCGATCCGAACGAGGACACGGTCAAGGATATCTGGCTGCTACGAAGCGGGCTCGGACCTGTCCTCAAGAGGCGGAAATCGGTGTCCGCGATCCTTCGACACTCCCGCCGCAAACGGGAAGATCCCCTTCTGCGGATCGCCGTCCTTGCCACCCTGTGGCCCGAAAAGGTGGTGCTCCGCCCGCACGGTTTTGATCTGTCCGGACTGGCCGAAGCCTCAAAGGAGCAGACCTTCCAGGGTCTCTACCCCTTTGTGAGATGCTTCTGCACCTATCCGGCCGGCACCGCAGCCGACAACGCCGTGTTTGCCGGCGTTCCGGGATGGGGATACGGCCTCATCGCGGGCCTGCTCATCAAATCCCGCCTCTTCAACCCGTTGAGACGCCTTTTCGAGAGGCGGCTTACGAAATCCTTTATGCGTTATTTTCTCAACGACAGCGTGGTGGTTCCGGCGCGTATCAGCGTGGTGGGTTTTGACGGCGATTGGCAGCGAATCAGCAGCCACGCCGCTGGGGGACCCGGGGCCGGCCACTTCTTCTCCGCAGACCTGACATCAAAGACCAAGGGCCTGCTCGGTTATCTCAAGCGCATCCCCCGGGTGATCTTTCAGGAGGGGGTCTTTGGCTCCACCATTGTAAGGGTCCGTTCCCTGCTTGCCTCGGGAGAGGAAAAATCCTTTACCGAGGCCCATATTTCCGAGGCGCTCTTCACAAACCGAACCTTTATCGCCGGCGTCGGCTCGGTCCCACGACCAATCCCACCAGCTTTGCAGGCCAGAGCTCACTCCTGGTGCTTCCGCCGATCTGGTCCAAGAGCAAAAACGCGCATCGTGTGCTCAACCTCAGAAGCCTGCTGGTTTTTTTCGAGGCCATAACCAAGGGCATCGTGGCCCGGACGCTCCACTTCTCCAAGCTCGGGGTGGGAACCCTTGCGGGGGGCGGAAAATTCACCTTCCTCCGGCCCGAGCACCAGGTGGCAATCAAAGAGGGCGAGTCCATCGAGATCGACTACATGACCATGGAGAACCGGCCCCGGGCCATTGGCATACAGGTGAGCGGCGACCCCTTTCAGGCCTACCGCATGCACATTCGCACCGCATGGGGACCGGTGCCGCTCCTGGCCAGGAGCAATTCCCTCCTGCTGGCCGCTGTCCGAAGATCCCTGGCGGACCTGCGGCTCCAGCAGAGTTTCCAGCTGAGCCGTGTCTACATGGGCGGCTTGCGCTACTTCTGCCATCACATCGGGGAGGACTGGACGCCTGAATTCACGAAACGCACGGGGCTTCTCAAGCCGCCGCATCACATCCCGAGAAACCTTGCCCTGGCACAGCGTATGTTGATCGAGGCCTGGCAGAAGAACGGTGCAGGCGAGTTCGTGGACACCACCGAGTCTGGCCTGGCCGCCCTGAGACGGGGCCGTTACGCGCACAACAACGATCAAAGCGCTCACCTGCTCATCCTCAAGGAGCCGCAGGGAACAATCCTGGTGAGGCAGGTCAGGGCCGTGGGCGGTAACGGCGGCGAGATCTACGAGTCGAGGAGTTCCTATCGCGCCTTTGCCGGCTCATACATCGTCTTCCGGATCGAAACCGTGATCTGGCAGGACAAAGAGAACCCGCGGATCCTTCAAGAGGATCAGTTCTTCCGAAGCGCAGAGGCCTTCCAGCAGGAGGCGCCCACCTTCTTCCCCATGGTTCCCCGCTCGCCCCAGGAACCCACGCTCCTCACCAAGGAAAAGGAAGACCCGGAAGAAGAAAAGGCTTCCGAAGAGGACGGAAAGCCTCAGGCGCCCGGTGGCTAGCACAACCTCTACGTTTTTGCAGGGTTCTTTGCCGAAGGTAAGACAAAAGAAAAAACCCTTTTGCGTTCCGGGGGCCGAAGGATGGCCATCTGTGGTCCCCGGATTCGGGCCCGTCATTCCCCGGTTCTCAAAGCCCGGATCTTGCGTCTCCTCTTCTCCTCGAGGGACAAAGAGCGGTCGTAGCCATAGAGGGCCTTCTGCCAGCTTCCGTACCGGGTGTTCGGCAGAAGAATCCACTTTACCCCCCAGGAGGAGACATGAGCCTCGGCCTTTCTTCTTCGCTCTTCAGGAGAGACCCTGCCCAGGCTCGCGAAGTCATTGTAATCGTCTCCAATCAACAGCAGGATCCTGTAACGCCCGGCAAGAAACGCCCTTCGCGTGGTCTTGTCCCAACCCCACTCCGGCCGCCCCTTCCTGCAGAGAAGCTCCTCCTCCCGAACGGTTGGGTGCACCTCTTGCTGAAGGTTTGCAAGCGTGAAGGATTTTGAGTCCGCACCCCGGTTCGTGACAAAGAAGACGGCCACGCCCCGGGCCTTTGCATAGGCCACAAAGACATCCGCACCGGGAAGGCTCTCCGCCCTCGACTCCCTCACCCATTCATCCCACAGCCTCTGGTCGTAATCGATCCCCAGCTTCACATGGCGGGCATCCATGGGTGAGTTGTCCAGAACGGTTTCATCCACATCCAGGATAACGGCCGGGGGCAGGCCTTCGAACCCCTCCCCCTGTTCCAGGGTTGCGGTCCAGGAGGAGTCCCTGAGGGCTGCGTCAAGCTGTTCCGTGGCCCGCCGGTATGTTGAAACACAGAGCATCTCGTGTTCCAGGGAGGTCTGTGTCCATGCGATCCCGTTCAGGCGCTCGTAAGTAAGGTCGGCTGTTGAACAGGCCCCTGCCGCGAACACAACGACTGCGAGCAGGAAGCCGTGGTTCGGTCTCATGGCTCACTCCGTTTCAGTGCTTGATGCTTTTTCCGCAGGCGGAAACCGGCTGGAGATCACTCGATTCGGTGAAAGGACTCGTCGAACCCGGGCTTGCCCTCATAGCGCGCCATGAAGTACCCCGGCAGCTGGTCCACATTCTCGAACAGGGCTGGGTTCACATCGATCCCTGCCTGTTGCAGGGCCTTGACGACGTCCTCGCTCTTCGGCGGACAGCCCTTCACCGGAATCATCTCCTTGATATCCGGATGGTCTTTGTTTTCTTTGTACATACACTGTCCGAGCAGGATGCTCTTGTTCATCCCGGGTGTGGGCTTCACCGCCTTGCCGGTGAGGACCTCCACCTTGTCCCAGGGCTCCCCTTTCCATGCGTACCGGATTGCCGAGAGGACCAGCCCGTTCAGGCCTGAACAGTACGTGCACATGGACATGTCATACTTCCGGTAGAAGATCCCGCTGAGCCCCTCCTTGGCCAGCGGTACGGGCACCGACCGTTCGTCGTCCACGATGTAAGGGAAGTCGTATTCGTGATAGGAGGCCACATCCTCGATCGTTTCACCAAGAACCTCGATGTCCGACAGGTCCGTGGGACGACCGCGGTTGCCGGCGGCCAGGGCCAGGTGCGGGACGTTCTCCGGGTCGTGTCCCAGCACCTTG
This sequence comes from uncultured Thermodesulfobacteriota bacterium, assembly GCA_964609935.1. Taxonomy (GTDB): domain Bacteria; phylum Desulfobacterota; class DSWW01; order DSWW01; family DSWW01; genus CAYTRL01. The sequence goes on from CAZSUQ010000324.1 coordinate 4,588, forward strand.
CTTCCCACCAGGTCCGCGGAGAGAGGATCCGAGGAGGCCACCAGGAGGTCGCTCCGCCGCATCTTGCCGTCGAACCCGGGCCCCCTTTCCAGCGTGTAGATCCCGTCCAGGAGCGAGAACATGGGGGGGAGGCGGTCCGCCAGGCGGGCAACGTAGAAGTGCAGATTCCTTTCCGGATCCATGCTGTGGCACTTCTTGCGCGATGGGATGTCCAGCAGCCCCTTGAGGTTCTTGATCCCGAGACTGACAAAGGTCTGGTTGTGTGCCTTCATTGCAGGCAGGTTGACCACGAAGTCACAGTTGGCAACATCCGCATTGAAGCTCAGCTCAATCCCTTCCCCCAGGTCCAGCTTCTCGAAGGGCCGCTCCATGACATTGTAGCACTTGACCCCGTAACGGTCCCCCAGGGTTCCGTATCCCAGGGTCTTGAAGGCATGAGCAGGCGTTTCCCTGTCCTTGGAATCCCCTGTGACGATCCCTTCGCAGATGGTGATGTCATCGATGCCGCGCTCCTTGAGCAGGACCACCATATCCTGGACAACCCTTGACGTGGTGATGGCTCCCCACTTGGGGAAGTTCACGGCCTTGGTCCAGAACACCACGTTGGGCTTGATGCATACCTTTGCGTTGGCAGGCATGTGATCCAGGCCGCCGGACAGTTCCACCGCCCTGCGTACCGAATCCAGTGGCTTTTCATAGCGAACGATGGCAACGGGTGATTTTTTCAAGAGGCTTCCTCCTTCTCCATGATCCAAATCGGGTCGTTGGTCGACGGGAACCTGTCGGTAGCAGGGTACGAATTGTTCGGTGCTGATGGGGGTTCCCTCTCCCTACACGCAGGCTCCTTGATTCTGATTCTTGATCCTGTTCCGACTACACGTTTGGTTTTCCGAAGAGGTTATTCATAGCACATGGATGGGCCTTCTCTCAATTTTCTCTCCTTTCGATCCCAACACACCAGGAGCACACATCAGCTCGCATAGTGTGCGAAGCCTTCCGCTGTGGGCTGCACAAGACGTAACTTGTGCGTATTCGGGGCGCCGGGGTTGACCCTTGTTCCTCGTTCAAGGATGATGTTGAAAAATTTGGGCCCGTGCTAAGACGTTATTCTAAAGGACTTTTTCATGAATGCTTCCCCGTCCCGCCTTCACTATGGCTGGATCGTGTTGATCATGGGGACCCTTGTGGTGTTCGGGTCTCTTGGCCTGGCCCGGTTCGGATACACCGTGGTGCTGCCGGCCATGCAGCTTGGCCTGGGGATGGACAACACACAGGCCGGCGTACTGGCCACGGCTAACCTGGTGGGATACCTCCTCCTGTCCGTGCTGGGAGGCGCTCTGGCATCCAGGTTCGGCCCGCGCCTGGTCATCACCGCGGGCCTTGGGATCGCCGGCGTGGGGATGCTGCTCACCGGCCTGGCAGGAAGCTTTACCGAGGCCGCGGTATGGAGGGGTTTAACAGGCATCGGAAGCGGAGCGAGCAACGTGCCGGTCATGGGCCTGCTGGCTGCATGGTTCGGCATGCGCAGGCGCGGGCTTGCCACCGGCATTGCCGTGGCCGGTTCCTCCCTGGCCCTGATCTTCCTGGGCCCGGTGGTACCCCGCATCCTGTCCGCCTTTGACCAGGACGGGTGGCGTTTCTGCTGGCACATCTTCGGGGGCACGACCCTGCTTCTCGCCCTTTCCGGTTATGCCCTCC
>CAZSUQ010000325.1:0-6265 GCA_964609935.1 uncultured Thermodesulfobacteriota bacterium
CCACCATCAACTACGGCAGCTTGTCGGTAGAAGAGAATCCCTTGACGAGGCTGGATGGGACGAGCGCGAACAACTGGCTGCTGAGGAACGGGGACATGCCGGAGGTCTCCTGGTCTGGGGTTTCGTGTGTCATAAGCGGGCCCTCGGGAGTTCGTGGATCAGAGGTGGCCGATGGCCTAGAGTTCGACTTCTCAGGGGTGGACCGACGCCTTCCCGTTCGCGGAACCCTACCCATGTTCTTCGGGTTCCCAGGAAAGCTCTATCACGCCATTGTTCTTCCCGATGGCAAGACGGATGAAATACAGTTGTCGGTCACCTGGCAAGAGCCTCTGACGATTCAGGGGGTTCGGTTCACCGAGGGGCCGCACTCCTTAGGAAGGACGGAACAAGGGTGCGCAGGGGCATTCAATTCCTTGGCCGTGAAAGTGCGGGTTGCAGACAACTGGATTGCGGTGGAGGAACCGCCGGTGACAGGAGAATTCAGTCCCTCAATAGCCTTTGAGGTTGTGGAGTGGATCCTGGCCTCGCCCGTAGCTGTCACGGGTGTTCAACTGTGTGGAGGACTCACGGAAAACGCTAGGTTCATTACGGTCGCCGTGCTGGAAGGCATCTTGTAGCTTGAGCCGGAGCCCAAAATGCCCCGGCATCTCTACTTTTGAAGTGCCTCCTTGGCCGGCAAACCCACGGGACCGCTCAAGATTCCACCTCGTCTTTCAGAAGGTCCTATGGACACGGTCGCTTTTCCGGCGAAGTATTTCCGAGACTACATGGCAGAACGATAGAATTTTCAGGGTCAGGATTTCTTTGCAAGGTCTTATTGAAATAGGGAACCGAAAGTCCATATCCGATTCCGCCTGGTTCGTCCTCAAAGGCAAGAATCCTGTGACCTCCTGGATCGGCTTCCCTGACTACCTTCCGGACGAACTCGACCCACTGGACATGGTGGGCAGGGATGCACGGATTCCCATTTGGAGGCCGAAACGGAACCGGCGAAAACTTGCATCGTCCTCTGAGGACGAGGAACTCCCGTTGTCACGATGATCGTATGTGTATCGTGTCTCCACTGCGAAGGGCTATTCCAGCGGGCCCGCGAAACATTGGGCGGTCGCTGACAGGAAGCTGCTGCGCCAACGGTCTCCACCTCCCACCTCGTCTGCGTTTTACGCACGACGCGCGGGTCTTTTCACGATCCCGGCTTCTCCAAGGTTACATCACCCGACAGATCCCTGATTGTCATCGCCCCAGGCGGACGTATACTTTTTACCAAGCCGTTATATTCATGTAGGCGCTGTTTGTTTTGTTGACAATTTTGTTAAATGAATTATTTTTATTTTTATTGACATTTTTAACCACTAAATGTCACTCTATTACCTACGGCAAGAAGAGACAGGGTGCCTTCTTGGAGGGCCGAGATTCTCCCCGGAGCCTTTACACCTCTCGTGGACGGAACAGGCGTCGTGACAGCGGCAAAGCCTGCCCATGAAGAAACATTTTCTCCAGCACCCTGAAAAGCAGAGCTTGCGCCTCGTAGAAGGCGGCCCAAAAGTTCCTGTCTCTACAAACCGAGTACCGGAGGTGGATAAATAAGAAGAAAAAGGGGGGATGAAGATGAACGTTGCTCGCCGTGTTTCAGCAGGCATCACGGAAGAAGGCGGTGGCCTCGAATGGCTGTCACCACACTTCTGGAGGCGGAAACTGTCCTGGGACAGAAAGAAAGCGCGCTCCTCTTCCAAGCCTTTGTACTGGGCACAGGACGAATCTGACCCATGGTTTGATAAATTGCGCCTTCAGAACTTGGATTATTTCGAAGAGCAGCGCCTCATCGAGAAGAAACACCGTGAAGTCGGCCATATGTGAAGACCCAGGATCCGCCTAGCTTCGGCAGGCGAGGCCCGGTTGGCGGGCAGAGCAGGCCTCGCAAACAACGTCTCTCCGTCTTGCCTCGTTGGTTCCAACGCGGAGCAGGACCTCAAAACACTTTCCCATTTCGACGCACCTCTTCCACTGTCTTCTGTGGATCTTACTGTGGAACCGAGCAGGCCGGCCTTACGCTTTTCCTTCAGCCGGTAGCTTTCGCCCTTGATCGACCATACCCCTCTACGGCGATGAATCGTCTTCCTATGTCAAAAGGTCTATCGCAGTTATGAAAAGAAGTGGATTTCCACATTGCTTGCCAACCGTGGCACCTTACGATCCTCTTTTCGCGCCGAACATCTCTTTAGGACAGGGGCACTTCCAGGGTACTTTCCGGCAGGCGTTCATTCGTATCCGTAATGGGCCAGGACCTGGTCGTCTATTCCGAAGTGGTGGGCGACCTCATGGACGACCGTAATCTCGATCTCCTCGATCAGTTCTTTCACCGTTCCACAGGATTTTTCCAGAGGGCGCTTGTAGATCACGATGCAATCCGGCTCGACCGGGACATCGCAAACGCTCTTCTCGCCCAAAGGGATGCCGAAATAAACACCGAAAAGGATTTCTTCCTCCGGCACGTCAAGATCCTCTAAAACCTCTGGGGTAGGCTCTTCCTGTACTAGGACTGGAACGTTCTCGATATGGCGACGGAACTCCACAGGAATCCGTCCTATTGCCTCCTTCACGGCAAGACCGAAAGCCTTTGATGAAAGTCTGGGCATAAACTCGCCCCATACCGACACAGCGCAAAGCGCCGAGGGATTTTAAGTGCCCTGCTTTCCCTTCTTATCGATCTTGGCCCAGGTGTCGCGCAGGGTCACGGTTCGGTTGAACACCGGCCTTTCCCCGGATGAATCCGGATCCACGCAGAAGTAGCCCTGGCGCTCGAACTGGTACCGGTCCCCCGGTTTCGCTTCTTTCAGGCTCGGCTCCACCTTGCAGGTCGTGAGCGTCTCCAGGGAGTCCGGGTTCAAGAACCTCGTGAAGTCCCCTTCCTCTTTGTCCTCTTCCGGATTCTCCCTGGTGAAGAGGTGGCTGTACATGCGCACGTGAGCATCCACGGCGTGGTCGGCCGAGACCCAGTGAAGCACACCCTTGACCTTCCGTCCGTCCGGAGGCGCGGCCCCCAGCGTGTCCGGATCCAGGGTGCAGTGCAGTTCCTTCACTTCTCCGGTCTGCTCGTCCTTGACCACGCGTTCACACTTGACCACATAGGCGTATCGAAGCCTCACTTCCTTGCCCGGTGCAAGACGGAACCATTTCCTGGGCGCCTCTTCGCGGAAATCATCCTGCTCGATATACAGGGTACGGGAGAAAGGGACCTTGCGCGTTCCCATGCCGGGATCCTCGGGGTTGTTCACGGCCTCCACCTCCTCCACCTTCCCCTCCGGAAAGTTTTCGATGACAACCTTGAGAGGCCGGAGCACGGCCATGACACGCAAAGCCCGCCGGTTCAGGTCCTCGCGGATGTGGTATTCCAGCAGGGCAAGGTCCACCATGCTGTCCCGCTTGGCCACGCCGATGCGCTCGCAAAAGGCACGGATCGCTTCGGGGGTGACCCCTCGCCTCCGCAACCCGGAAAGGGTGGGCACCCGGGGGTCATCCCAGCCGGAGACGATCCCCTTTTCCACCAGTTGAAGGAGCTTTCGCTTGCTCAACACGGTGTAGGTCAGGTTGAGCCGGGCAAACTCGATCTGCTGGGGATGACAATCCGTTTCCAGTGCGTCCAAAATCCAGTCATAGAGCGGACGGTTGTCTTCGAACTCCAGGGTGCACAGGGAGTGGGTGATCCCCTCGATGGAATCGGACAGGCAGTGGGCAAAGTCGTACATGGGGTAAACGCACCAGGTGCTGCCCGTTCTGTGGTGCGGCACCTTTCGGATCCGGAACAGGGTGGGATCCCGCATGTTCAGGTTCGGGCTTGTCATGTCGATCCTGGCACGGAGCACCCGGGACCCTTCTTCGAACGCTCCGTCCCTCATGCGCTCGAACAGGTCCAGGTTTTCTTCCACGGATCGATTCCGGAAGGGGCTGTCCTTTCCGGCCTCGGTGAGCGTACCGCGATACGCCCGGACCTCATCAGGGCCGAGGTCGCAAACATAGGCCTTGCCCTTTTCAATGAGCTGGACCGCGAACCGGTACAGCTTCTCAAAGTAATCGGACGCGTAATATTCGTGCTCACCCCAGTTGAACCCCAGCCACCTCACGTCCTCTTTAATCGAGTCGGTGTACTCCACATCCTCTTTTTCCGGGTTCGTGTCATCGAAACGCAGGTGACAGACACCCTTTTCATTTTCAGCCGCGATCCCGAAATTCAGGCAGATGGACTTGGCGTGCCCGATGTGGAGATATCCGTTCGGCTCCGGGGGGAACCGCGTGACAACACGGCCTCCGTGTTTGCCCGTCTGCTGGTCCCGGGCAATGATCGAACGAATGAAGTCAGGTGCTCTCGTCTCTTCTTTTTGGGACATCGCTTCGGCCTTTCTCTTTCCCTATCGATCCTTTCTCAAAGATATCACTCGAAAACCCGTCAATCACCTGATAGGATTGCAAAAACTCGGCCAGTCGGATCCATTTTCGGGGAGCCCGGGCCAACGCAGATGCATGTTGATGCTACGGGAGATCGCCCAGAGATTCAACAGAGGATTGCAGTGCTGCAGATTCGTTGGAGCAGAATACGGGCGACGCTTTGAACTCGGACGTGGAGGAGAAAGAAAAGGGCCAATCCGCAAAACAGAAGTGAGGGCACAACATGCCGGGGATCAAGGATTTACGTGACAAGGTGGTGGTGATAACGGGTGCGGGAAGCGGCATCGGTCGCGCCACGGCTCACGCCTTTGCGGCCGAAAAATCAAAACTCGTCATCGCGGACATCAACCGGGAAAGGCTCGATTCCGTACGGGAGGAGATCGAGAACCTCGAAGGAGAGGCCGCAGGCAAGGTTGTGGACGTTTCCGATCCGTCCCAGGTGGAGGAACTGGTGCGGTTCACAATGGACACCCACGGAAGAGTGGATGTGGTTCACAACAACGCCGGGGTGGGGATCGGAGGGCCCATCGAGGCCATGCCGCTGGAAGACTGGGAAAGGATCTTCGCAATCAACTTCTGGGGTGTGCTTTACGGCGTGAAGTTCTTTCTTCCCCACATGATCGAGCAGCAGTCGGGCCATATCGTGAACACCTCCAGTGCCGCCGGTTACTGCGGCCTGGCTGCACTGGGTGCCTACACCGCGACAAAGCACGCCGTTGTGGGGCTTTCCGATGTGCTTCGGGCGGAGGTCCGGCGCTACAATATCGGCGTCAGCACAATCTGCCCCGGCGTGATCAACACGAATGTGGTGCGTGACGGCAAGCAGACACTGCTTTCCACCTCGAAGATGGATCAGGAAAAGATGGCCGGGTTCTATGAAAAATACGGCTGGCCTCCGGAACGTGTGGCCAAAGCGGTCGTCAAGGCGGTGAAGAAGAACAAGTCGCTGGTACCCGTGGGCCCTGAGGCCTGGGTGTTCTGGTACATGACGAGAATATCGCGCCCTGTTTACGATTTTTATCTACGGATGGCAGCAAAGGCGGCATGGTGAGTCCTTAACCACCGGGTCCCCGCAGGACACATCCGTGAATTCTCCGGACCAGGAAATCACCCATCAGAAACATCAGGTGTGCTGAGTCGAGGCACAATCAAAGAGAGGAGGATACGATGAACAGAAGAGTGAAATACAAGGCTCGCATTGCATTCCTTGTGGTTGCCATGACCGCGATCCTTGCGTCCCTCCTGTCGCTCGAGTCCGCCGCTGCCACTCCTTCACGAACCCTGGTGGTCAAGAATACCAGCGATCTCAGTATTCGTATTTCCAAGATAAAAGATGATGGTAACATCGACGAAACAAGTGTTGAGGTCCCTCCTCATGACACGAGATCTTTCTTTAACTTTCTGAATGTTGGTTACAATGAGGTGGTCTTCGAAGCCTATTGTGTCAGCCCCAGGAGCGTCAGTTTTCAGCGCAGGTTCATCGCTCAGAAGGGAGGGCACAAGGTCAAGGAGATCGTACTGTCCAACAAGAACTTTGGAAGCAGCTTTATGAGTGACAGGCCCGGATGTGGTTCCGGCATCAGCCAGGACGATCCCTGCGAGAAGGGACGTCAGGCCATCGCTGCCACCGCAGGGGGGTTCAGCAAACAGGATTTCGAAGCCATGGGCTGGAAGCCCATTGGCTCGCCAAATCGGCACTGTGATTGTGAGTTTGTATGTCTGGACCCGGCAAAGGGCGCTTTCAAGGCCTTGCCCAGATGTGGCTGTACCTACGATGGCAGAGCGATAAAAGGCATAACCATACAGAACAGATGGAAACACA
>CAZSUQ010000326.1:0-6251 GCA_964609935.1 uncultured Thermodesulfobacteriota bacterium
AAAGGCAAAGCGGGTCTGTGCCAGCTCCATGGTTGCCGGCTTCTTTGCCTCCGCCGCCTCTTCGATCAGGCCTGCCAGGGTCCTCCGTACGCGGAGAAACCAGTCGCGGTTGATCCCGGAGGGAGCCTTCCCTTTCCAGAGGACGCGCAGGATCTCTTTTGTGCCCAGCCCCTGAAGGCCGCTGACGCCCAGTGTGTCCGGACCCATGTGGTTGTGTGTGGAGGCGATCAGGATGGTATCCAGCCCGAGGGAGGCATTCACCAGGGAGCGGATGGCCTCCACGTCGGCATACATGAGCATGTAAAGGTCTACCGTGACCAGTGCGATCTTCCTGTTATTGCATGCGTCCTCCAGGTACAGGGCATATGCATGGATAGGGTCATATACGAAGCGAGCAGGGCCCTCTCCGTTGCCGATGCGGATCTCCCCCTCCTGGAATTTAAGCACGGGATCACCCAGGCCAAAGGGCTCCCCGGGGTCGCCCATGTCAAAGCGGCCGTTTTCGTTCCTGTCCTCGTAGGAGGAGACCCTGGGTGTGATGTCCGCCTCCGCCGCCCCGGCCAGTAGCGGATAGGGACAATCCGTTTCGGCCCGGACAGGGGTGCGGACAAGAAGCGAGCAGAGGAAAAAAAGAAAGACAAGCAAGCAGGATGCCGGTGAGCACCCGGTAGAGCGCTTTCCGCCCCATGATGCGGCTTTTCTGTTCATGGGTGTCCTCCTGTCTGTTCAGCGGCTCCCGGGGGTGCAAGCAGGGTTCTTTCTACAGGGGACAGGCGACCTCGATGAATTCCACGGGCAGGCCGATCTGCTCCGTCAGGTGGGTCCCCAGTGCCTTCAATCCGTAGGTTTCGGTTCGGTAATGACCCCCGTAGAACACGTTCAATCCGAGTTCCTGTGCAAGGCTGTAGGCAGCCTGCTTGGGTTCTCCGGTGATGAACAGGTCGATTCGGTTGCGGGAAGCTTCCTCGAGAAGGGCCGGGTCCGAGGCTGAACCCGAGACGATGGCCACACGTGAAACCGTTTTCGGTCCGAACCGGAAGAGGATCCTTTCCCTGCCCACGGCATCGCGGCACGTGTTGACGGCCTCTTCCATTGAAACCGGACCCGGAAGAGACCCCTGAACACCGATGAGCGCGCCCTCATAAGAACCGAAAGGGGTGGTTTCCTCGAGGTTCAGCCGGCGGGAAATCTGTGCGTTGTTCCCCACTTCAGGATGGGCATCCAGGGGGAGGTGAACGGCATAAAGGGCCATGTCCGCATGCACCAGCGCCCTGATCCGCCTGTAGATGTGGCCTCGGATCGGCACGGAACCTCCCCAGAAGAGGCCATGGTGAACCAGCAGGAGGTTGCAACCCTTCTCGGCAGCCTTGAGTATAGCCTCAAGGCATGCGTCCACGGAAAGTCCCACCTTTGCCACTTCACAGCTGTTTTCCACCTGGAGGCCGTTCAGCGCCGCGTCCGAAAACGCATGGATGTCCAGGTATCGATCCAGATAGGACGTGAATTCATGAAGGTCCATGAGATGTTCGGTCTCCTTTGTTGATGGGAAAAACCGGCTTCCTGCCGGAAAAGCATGACAACGGCTTTCTGTTGATCCACGCGAAAGCCAATCTAGCCTGTTCAGTTGGAAAAGTCGAATGGGAACAGGTGAATAGAAGAATAGAAAGGATGAGCGAGGCCGATTTCGTTGACTTGAAAATGTGCTTCTGTTACAAGTGAAGACTTGCTGAAAACCGTTGAGACAAGGAGAGACATTGAATATGTCGGGGACGAGAGGGAAAACGACCGGGGTGTTTGGATACGCAGGGTTCCCTGGGAAATCCGGGATCCTGTTGATGTGGTTGTTCGCTTTCCTTGTGTGGGCAATCTGTTCGTCCGGCTGTTCCTGGTTCAAGGACAAGCCTGAACTGAACGCAGAAGCGAATTATCAAAAGGGCATGGAGGAATTCGACGACGAGGATTATGCGGACGCCATCCCCTATTTTCAAAAGATCCTGGAGAACTACCCTTTCAGTATTTACGCAATCCCCGCTGAATTGAAGATCGCCGAGTCTTACTTTCTCGACGAGAAATACGTGGAGGCCCTGGTACACCTGCAGGGATTTGAAGAACTGCACCCCACCAACGAAGAGATCCCCTATGTGATCTGGATGAAGGCGGTCTCCTTTTACGAACAATTTTCCTCCATTGACCGGGATGTCTCACCCCTGAAGAATGCAAAACAGGAGCTTGAGGAACTCCAGGCACGCTTCCCTGCAAGCATGTACGCAGATCAGGCGGGCCCCTTGCTGGACAAGGTCCTGAAGGGGTTGGCAAAGCATGATTTCTATGTTGCCCGCTTCTACTATCAGGATGCCGATTTTCAGGCGGCCCTGTCCAGGTTCGAAGGGATCCTGGAGACGTACCAGGGAAAGGATGTCAAGGACCGGGCCTTGTACTACATCGGTAAATGCTACTACTTCCAGCACAACGGACGAAAAGCAACGGAAGCCTTTCAAGACCTCCTGCAGACCTACCCGGACAGCCCGTATGCTCCCCATGCAAGAAACTTCCTCAACGACATCGAACAGGGCCGTTTCACCATCATCTCCAAGTATTTCAGGTTGAAAGAACACCTCTTCAAGTATTTCGGGTATGAATAGAGGATTCAAGCCACACCCGCTTCACTGGGTGGTGGAACCGCTCATGGAAGAGATGTCCTATCTCGAGAAGTCCATGTTCGGTTGCAGGGGCTGTTACCTTCACGGGCGGCTCGTTCTCGTGCTGGCCTCCAGGAAAGAGGCCCCGTGGAAGGGCGTTCTGATTCCAACGGAAAAGAGCGTTCACGACTCGCTCAAAAAGGATTTTCCCGATCTGGAGGTCCACCCGGTATTGGGGAAGTGGCTCTACCTCCGGGAAGATTCAGAGGATTTCGAAGAGACGGTTTCCAGGGTGGTGGAAGCCGTTGCAGGGGAAGACGAACGCATCGGGGTCGAGCCTAAAGAGAGGAAGCGCCGGAGGAACGCCCCCGGGAAACGGGGCAGGTAAGGCTTCGTTGCGTCGTGGAAGGGTTTGTTCCGTTTGTTGCAGAGAGGTCCCCGCAGGGATCGGGCAGCCCTCGTCATGTCTCTTTTTTCAACAGGTCCCTGATCTTTCCAAAGGCTCGATCCATGTTCTCGGGTGAGGGGCCACCCGCCTGGGCCATATCCGGGCGCCCGCCTCCCTTGCCGCCCACCTCCCTGGCCAACTCCCCCACCAGTTTCCCTGCATGGAATCGTGAGGTAAGGTCCTTGGTGACGGACAGGACCAGCAGGGCGTTATCCTTGTTCCGGCTGCCGAGCAGGATCACGCCGCTGGAGAGACGATCACGAATCAGGTCGGTCAACTGGCGCAGCGTGTTCGCATCGCCCTCGTATTCACCTGTTACCAGGGGAGTGCCGTCCACCTTTTCTGCACGCTCAACGATCTGCTTTGCCTTCTCCTTCAGGTGATCTGCGGTCTTGCCCTTCTTTTCCTTCTCCAGGTCCTTCTGTTGCTTGAGGAGTTGCTTGAGGCGCTGAACGAGCTCGCCGGGCCGGGCCTGCAGGGAGAGCGCCATCTCCCTGTATTCGTTGTCGAGATCCTGGATGAAATGGATCGATGCATCGCCGGTGAGCGCCTCGATCCTCCTCACGCCTGCGGCCACGCTGGCCTCGTGCACGATCTTGAAGAACCCGATGTCGCCGGTGCGGCCGACATGCGTGCCCCCGCACAACTCCTTGCTGAAGTCCCCTGTGGAAACCATGCGGACCTCATCCCCGTACTTTTCTCCGAACAGGGCGATGGCCTTCTCTTCCTGGGCCTTGTTGAAGTCCAGGAAGCGGATGTTCGTGGGGAGGTTTTCCCGGATCTTCTCGTTCACGATCCCTTCGATGGATTTGAGCTCCTCCTGCTTCGTTGCCGAGAAGTGCGTGAAGTCGAAGCGAAGCCTGTCCGGGGCCACCATTGACCCCGACTGCCTGACATGGTCTCCGAGCACGGTCCGAAGGGCATACTGGAGGATGTGTGTGGCCGTGTGATTTCGTGCCGTTGCCATTCGCCGGGCCGGGGCCACGTGCAACAGGACCTCCTGACCTTCCTGAAACCGCCCCTGTGTCACCTTTCCCTGGTGAAGGATCTGTTCTCCCGGCCCGTTGCGGGTGTCGAGAACCTGGAAGGTGCCCTCAGGCCCCTGAACCGTTCCCTGGTCGCCCACCTGTCCCCCGCTTTCCGCGTAGAATGTCGTCTGCGGGACAACGAGCAGGGCCTCGCCTCCCTCCTCGATGGATTCGGCCCTGAACCAGGCCTCCTCTCCTGCAGGCTTGCCTTCCGACGGTTGGGCTCTCTGGAAGATCCGTGAGACGACAGAGGTCGCCTCCATCCTGTCATACCCTACGAATTCGGTTTCCAGGTCTGCCAACTCGCCATCCTAGGCCAGGTCTCCGGTTTCATTGCCCCGCCATGACGCTCTTGCCTTGTCCCGCTGCTCCTTCATGCAGGATTCAAACCCTTCCAGATCCACCTTGAGACCGCGCTCCTGTGCCATGTCCTCGGTCAGCTCAGGGGGAAACCCGTAGGTGTCGTACAGCTTGAACACCACCGGCCCGGGGAAGGTGTCCTGCCCGGCGGCCTCCATGTTCTCCCGCTCCGTCTGAAAGATACGGATACCGGTTTCCAGGGTTTCCAGAAAACGCTTTTCCTCGCTGCCGAGGACCCTGGAGATGTACGTACGATTCTCCGGCAGTTCCGGGTAAGCGTCCTGGTACATGCCCAGAACCACGTCGAGGAGATGCTGTACAAGCGGTTCTGTTCGGCCGAGCTTGCGCCCGTGAACCAGCGCCCTGCGAAGGATCCTTCGGAGTACGTATCCTCGTCCCTCGTTGGAGGGGAGGACACCGTCGGAGACAAGAAAGGTGGCTCCACGGAAGTGGTCGGCAATGATCCGAAGGGATTGGAGCACGCCGGGTTCCGCTTGAGCCGGCGGGTTGCCGCACAAGGCTCCCACGGCCTCCATGATGGGCGAGAAAAGATCCGTGGAAAAGATGTCCTCTTTGTTTTGCATCACCAGGGCGATGCGCTCCAGGCCCATGCCCGTGTCGATGTTTTTCGCGGGCAGGGGATCAAAGGTGCTCTCGTCCTGCTTGTTGTACTGCATGAAGACCAGGTTCCAGATCTCCAGGAACCGCCCACAGTCACAGTTCGGCCCGCATCCGGGCCCTTTTTCGCACGGCTTTTCGGTCACGTCGAAGTGGATCTCTGAACAGGGACCGCATGGGCCCGTGACCCCGGGCGGCCCCCAGAAGTTGTCTTCCGACCCGAATCGAAGGATTCGCTCCGCAGGCACACCGCGGGCCTTCCAGAGGTCCTCGGCTTCCTCGTCCGGCGGGATCGGTCCCTGGCCGCCGAAGACCGTTATGGAAAGGCGGTCCTTGGGCAGCCCCCAGAGATCCACGAGAAGCTCCCAGGCAAACTCGATGGCGTGTTCCTTGAAATAGTCGCCGATGGAGAAGTTGCCCAGCATTTCAAAAAACGTACAGTGGGTGGCGTCGCCCACCTCCTCGATGTCCGAGGTGCGAAAACATTTTTGAGAGGTGGTGATGCGGTGCTCCTTGGCCTTCTGCTCGCCGAGGAAGAAGGGCTTGAACTGTTGCATCCCTGCGGTGGTCAGCAGCACGGACGGATCGCTGGAAGGAATGAGGGAGGACGAGCGCATCTTCTGATGCTTCTTCGATTGAAAGTACTCAAGGAATTCGGCCCGGATCTCCTGTGCAAGAAGCTGCTTCACTTTTCAAACCTCTCTATCTCTGTATCATCCTCGATTTTGCTCTTGGAGGCTTCCTCTTCCTCCTCTGCGATTTTCGCTTCGAAACCTTCCCATCCGGCATCGCTGGTGGAGTAGATCCCCTTGACCTTCAAGGCGAAGTCATCCGGGTTGCTGCACTGGGTCAGGGCCTCTTCGTAGGTGATCAGCTCTTTTTCCAGCAGGTACATGAGCGACTGGTCAAAGGTCTGCATCCCGTAGGTCGTGTATCCCTTGGAAATGGCGTCATGGATTTCCTTGGTCTTGGCGGCATCGTCGATGCACTCACGGATGCGGGCGGTGTTGATCATCACCTCCACCGCCGGGACGCGGCCCCGTCCGTCCGCCCTCGGCACGAGACGCTGGGAGATGACGCCCTTCAAGATGCCTGCAAGCTGCCGCCGAATCTGCTGTTGCTGATGCGAAGGGAAGACCGTGATGATCCGGTGGATGG
>CAZSUQ010000327.1:0-6246 GCA_964609935.1 uncultured Thermodesulfobacteriota bacterium
TTTCATGGTGTCCTCTTTTGTATTACATTTGATTACAATTGTAATACAAACAAACACAATGTCAAGTATTTTTTTGAGTTTTTTTTGGAGGAGGGGAGGGGGGAGGGAAAACCCTTTACAACTCAAATGGATAGGTCTCTCCGGGGCGGAGGACCTTGATCGTATCGTCCCCCCACTTTTCCACTTCGGAGATGGGCTCCACGTAGTGTTCGAACGTCCCGAAGTGCACCGGGATGGTGATCCTGGGGCAAAGGATGTTCTTGATCTGCTTCATCATCTTTGCCGACAGGGTCAGGGTCATGAACCAGCTCCCCTTCTTTGCAGCGCCCATGTTGGGGATGAGCAGGTCGACCTGTCGGCCGCGGAGCGCCCCTAGGATCTTGCCCTTTGTCACCGTATCCGAGGTGACATAGATGGAGCGGCTCTCGCTGTCCTTCTCGAGCGTGACCCAGTACCCATTGACCCCGCCTGCAGCCAGGGCGGAAACCGGATTCACGCCGTGGACAGCGGGCACGGCCTCAACCACGACGCTGAACCCTTTGATTTCAAGTTCCGCCTTCTCACCGTGCCGCAGGACATGAACCCCTTTGGGCCGGGGTTTCCCAAGCTTGCCGATGGCATTCGGGTGCGTAACGATTTCAGAGGAGGGGTCTATCCGGAGGATCCCCGGTTCGTCCATGTGGTCTTCGTGCTTGTGAGTGATAAGCCACAGGTCAACATCCTGGAAGTCCCGGTCGTCATAGACAGGCGCCTCGATCCTTTTGGATTTGAACCAGAAGTAGTCCTGTATTGTTCCAAGCGGACAGAGAACCGGGTCACAGGCGATCCTCATCCCGCCGACCTGAAGGATCCACGTTGCTCCACCGATCCATTTGAATGTACAGTCCATGGGTCTTCCTCTTCTCTTCCTTTTCATTCTTCCTGAATCTTTGCTGAATTCCCTGTCGGACGAATCGGCAGGTCATTGAACCCCGACCTCTTCATCCGTGTTCCTTTGAGAGTGGCATGCATGTTAGCAAGCTGACATGATCACGCCGCGGTGCGCCCCCAGATCCCGGGTATGCGGAGTCCGCAGAAGGCGCAGCGCCCTTGCTTCAAGCGAACAGAGGTCACCTCGAAGTGGGTGCGGCGAATGATGCGCTTGCCGCAGGAGGGGCAAAGGGTGCTGTTGGCCTCGTGGCCGGGCGTATTCCCCACGTAGACGTATTTCAGGCCCTCCTTCTTTGCGATCTCCCAACCCCTTTCCAGGTTCTTCACCGGGGTGGGGGGAAGGTGGGTGAGCTTGTAGTTCGGAAAGTACCGGTTCACGTGCAGCGGTGTTTCCGCGCCGAGGTTTTCGCGGATCCATGCACACATCCTGCGGATCATGACAGGGTCGTCGTTCAGGTCGGTGATGACCAGGTTGACCACCTCCAGGTGGCGGCCTGATCTTCGGATGTTCTTCAGGGTCTCCAGTACCGGGGCCAGGCGCGAGCCGCACACCTCCCGGTAGAAATCATCGCTGAACCCCTTCAGGTCCACGGTCACGGCATCCATGTACTCGAGAAGCTCCCGGAGCGGTTCCGGGTTGATGAGCCCGTTGGTGTGATAGAGGGTGTGAAACCCCCTGGCCTTTGCCGCCTTTACGGTGTCGTACATGTATTCATAGAAAACGGTGGGCTCGGAGTAGGTGAAGGAGAGAGAGTTGATCCCCTTGCGTGCGGCACGGTCCGGGATCCGGTCAGGGGGCAGGTCCCAGTTGATGGTTTCCTCCACGCTCCTCTGTGAGATGTGCCAGTTGTGACAGAACTTGCACCGGTTGTTGCAGCTTGCCGTGGCCGTGCAGTAGATCCGGGTTCCCGGGAGCATGTGGAACACTGGCTCCTTTTCAATGGGATCCACCTGCAGGGAACAGGGCTTTCCATAGACCAGGGTGTAGTAGACCCCGGATCGGTTCTCCCGGTTCCGGCAGAAGCCCCTTGCTCCGTCCCGTACCCTGCACCGGCGGTAGCAGAGGGAGCAGCGGACCTCCCTGTTCTCCAGCTTTTCATAGTGCATGGCCTCCTTCGGCCCGTTCGCAGCGGCTCCGGCCGGTCGCATGCACCCGGAAAGAGGGGAGGACAGGAAGGGGAGGAGCCCCCCCAGGAACAGGCCGCCTCCGCCCTGCAGGAGTTCCCTCCGGTTGATGCTTACATCGTATTCCATGCTTTCACCGCTCTCGCCACGAAGCTTCATGCAGTGTGCGGGCAATGTCGAGAAGAATTCCCAAACAATGCCTCTGTTGTGGTAAAGGTGAAGGCAGTGCCTGTTCATGTAAAATCATTCTACGAGAGCTTCCTGAGGGTTTGCAATGGAAAAGGGCTCTTCAACGGGCAGGATTCCGGTCGCCTCGGCCATGTGGGTCATGGGATTCACCTTTGTCATTGCCCAGGTGCTCGCGGTCCGTGAGTTCCTGATCCTGTTCCAGGGGAACGAGCTCTCCATCGGGATCATCCTCGGCAACTGGCTCCTGTTCGAGGCCCTGGGGAGCTACCTGGCGGGCCGGAGGGCGGACCGTTCCGGGGATCCTGTCCGGTCCTTTGCCGGGCTTCAGGCCCTCGCATCCCTGCTCCTGCCCCTCACGGTCCTGGCCATTCGTTTGAGCCGCCCGCTTTTTGGGATCAGCCCCTGGGAGTCCATGAGTCCCTTGCAGGTCTGGGGCATCTCCGCCCTGGTCCTGGCCCCGCTCGGGCTCTGTGACGGGGCCGAGTTCTCCTACGGCTGCCGGGCCTTTGCCCGCTTTCTTCGGGAGAAGACAAGGGCGGCAGGCAAGGTCTACATCCTGGAGGCGGTGGGCTCGGTTTTCGGGGGTTTTGTCTTTACCTATCTTCTGGTGGGCCGCGTCCATGTCTTTTCCATCGCCCTGATGGTGGGGCTTCTCAACGGTGTGTCCGCCTCTGTGCTTCTCTTTGCGCGGCCTGCGGGAGAGGCGAGTCCCGGCAGGGCAGGGGTACGAAAGGCCTTTGGCCTTGCGGTCTTGATTGCCATCACATTCCTTCTCCTCTCCCCGGCAGGGGACAGGCTCCAGTTCCAGGCCTCCCAGATGCGCTGGAAGGGTCTGGACCTGACCGATAGTGCGGATTCCGTGTATGGGAACATCTCCGTGTTCAAGCAGGGAGAGCAGTTCACCTTCTTTCAGAACGGCATACCCGCAATCACTGTCCCCTTTCCGGACACCACCGCGGTGGAGGAATTCGTGCACCTGAGTCTGCTGGCACATCCGGATCCGAAGTCCGTCCTCTTTCTGGGCGGAGGGCTGGGCGGTGCGCTTGCCGAGGCGCTCAAGCATCCTGTCGAGGCCCTGTTCTACACGGAGATGGACCCCCTGGTGATCCGCATGGTGGAGAAATACTCCACACCCCTCACGGAGAGTGAGCTGGGCGATCCGAGGATCCTTGTCCGGCAGGTGGACGGAAGGCGGTTTGCCCAGAGCACCGGGCAGAGGTTCGACGCCGTCCTGGTTCATGTGCCCGATGCCACGACCCTTCTCCTCAACCGTTTCTTCACCAGGGAGTTCTTTGAATCGATACAGCGGCGGCTCCTCCCGGCCGGCATCCTGGCCATGACCCTGCCGGGTTCCACATCGTACATGGGAGAGGAAGCGATCCTGTTGAACCGTTGTGTACTGGATACCCTGAGGCAGGTCTTTTCGCACACCAGGATCATCCCGGGAGAGAGAAACCTGCTCCTCGCCTCAAAGGAGACCCACCTGGAGAATCTGTCGCCGGACACCCTTGCGGACCGGATGGTCGGGCGAAACCTCTCTGCATCCGTTGTGAGCCCGTATTACCTTGGCTACAAGATGGATCCTGACAAGGCCGCATGGATGGCCGGAGAGCTGGCCAAAGCAAAGGACGTACGCATCAACAGGGATTTTTCCCCTGCGCTCCTCCACTACTTTCTCACGTACCGCAATGCGCAGATTCATCCTGAATGGCGCGACCGGGTCCTCGAACTGGGCAGGATCGGCTTCCGGGCGTTCTGTCTGGCTCTGGTCGTCTTCTGCGCCCCCTTCATGGTCTGGTTCGCTGCCCGTAAGGGGAGGAGAAACGCTGCACTGGGTTTTGCCGTTTTCAGCACAGGCTTTGTGGGGATGACCATGGAGATCGTACTCATCCTCTCCTTTCAGGCCCTGTACGGCCACATCTACCACTGGGTGGGGATCCTCGTCTCCTCGTTCATGGGCGGGCTGGCACTGGGCGCCTTTCTCATCAACAGGCGGACCGATGATGAAACGGGTCAAGACTTTCGAACCTTTCTCAACCTTGAAACTGGGATCGTTTTTCTCGTGGCAATCGCCTGCATTGGATTCTGGCTCCTGCCCTCATGGAACGTGCAGGGGCCCTGGGGTTCGGGTCTCCTCAGGGCTCTCTTCGCGGGCTTCAGCGTCATGTCGGGTCTGCTCGTGGGATGCGAATTTCCCCTTGCGAACCGCGAGATCCTGAAACAAAGGGGAGACCTCTCCAGGGTTGCCGGGAGGCTCTACGGCCTGGACCTGGCCGGCGCCTGGCTGGGGACCATGCTGGTGAGCACGCTCCTCGTTCCCCTGATCGGCATCCTCCACACCCTGTTTCTCATCGTCCTCTTGAAACTCGTAAGCCTTGCCTGCCTCCGTCTGGCCCGCGCATAGTCGAACAGACGGATGCGAAAACGGGTTTCTCCAGCCCGGCACCTTTTTTTCAAACCGCAGTTTATCATTGGCTCGTGCTGCATGAGGAATGACTGCCCGGACGTGTGCCTGGGGCCGGATTGGATTCATCCGAAGGGAGAGGGTAGAATCACCCGGATATCGCCCTGGAAGACTTATGAAAAAATATAGGAGTCCCGCCCATGGAAGGCCCGATGTTTCTTGGAGTCCTCTTTGCCGTTCTGGCCTCTGCACACCTCAATATCGGGAAGGGTATCCAGAAGTGGAAGGTGAGGATCTTCGGTCAGAAACGGGCCATGTTTTCTGCTGAGCACAGAAAGGACCTTTTCATCTGGCTGATCGGGTTCTCCCTGACGGCCTCGGCCACGCCCCTCTACTCCCTTGCACTCAAGTACACGGACAAATCCTCCATGGTCAGCTCCCTGAACGGGGTGGGCATGATCGGGCTGGTGCTCTTTGCCTGGCTGGTGCTGCATGAGCGGATCGGGTGGCAGGAGATCGGGGGAGCGGCTCTCGTGCTGCTGGGCACCACGGTCATGGGATATTTCGACGAGCCGCTCACAGGCGGGCAGACGTACTCCCTGAAGCCGTTCCTGTACTGCCTGCTCGTCACGGCAGCGGTGTTCGCGCCCCTTGCCCTCTTTGCCTGGAAGACCAACCGGTACTATGGCTTCACCTATGGCGCCATCCCGGGGATCCTCATCGGGTCGGCCATGATCCTCGGGGACATCGCTCTGGTGAAGAGCGGAAACGACATGCTCGGCCAGCTGAAGAATCCCTACCCGTACATCGCCCTCTTCCTGGGCACCGTTGCGCTGGCCGTCACCCAGTTCGCCTTCTGGCGATCCAAGGCCATGGTGGTGGTCCCCACCATCAACTCCTTTGTGATCCTGGCCCCGGTGGTCTTCGAGTACTTCACCTTCGGCACGGCGCTGGTGCCGGTGCAGTACACCGCGGTGGCGGCCATCATTGCCGGCGTCATCCTGCTTACGGCCACGGAAAAGCAGGACAGGATCGAGGGGCAGTGAAGGAAGGGCCATGGAGGTGCGGACCCCTTGAAAGAACGGCGGGCCATTCATCCGACCGGTACGGGTTCCGAAAAAAAGGCCCGGGTTAAATCCCTTCACGCTTTCATGGCAAGATTCTCGTTTCCCCTTCTTTCCCTTTTATTCCTGCTCATGGTGTTTCTGAAGGCGGCTGTCATCCATGGACACCTGGTGAACCTGACAGGCAGTGATGCGTTCTTCTTTGGGTACAGTGTTCGCCATGATGCCCTCTTCCTCGTCATCCTGCTCTCCGCATGGCTCCTTCACAATGCAGGATTTATGAACAGGGCAGGCAGGACGATCATGAAGGCCGCCTTTCTGGCCGTGCTCTTGGTGTATCTCCTTGATATTGCAGTCCTGGCCAATTTTCACACGCATCTTTTCTTGAATGATCTGGTGAAGTACGTGACGAGCGCACCACGGTTCCTGTGGGACGCATGCACGAACCTCCTCCCTTCCTGGGCCCTGATCGGGGCGGCGTGCATCCTGGCGGCGGGCTTGTGGTTCGTTCTGGCTTTTCTGCATGCGACCAGG
>CAZSUQ010000328.1:0-6207 GCA_964609935.1 uncultured Thermodesulfobacteriota bacterium
GGGCGGAATCGCCAAAGGAACCCCGTTTCAGGACCTGCCTGACGACTGGAAATGCAAGGTTTGCGGTGCCAGCAAGAAGGCGTTCCGCCCGCGTGCCGGGCCCGGGTCCGTGGCTGAAGAAGGGATCTGAGTTAGAAAAACGCTTCACATGTGACGAGAACATTGATTCCGGGGCTGAAGATTCCGGAAGCGTGATATTTATATCTTTTGTCGAGAAGGTTTTCTGCAGCCAGTGTCAGCCTGACATGCTCGAGGGTTTCCACTCCGGCCCGTATGTCCCACGTCCACCACCCCGGTGTTCCCCCTTCCGGAATCCTGGCATCCTTTCTGTCCTCCGGTGATAGGCGATCCTGTCTCGCCGCTGCCCGGATGCCGGTTTCCAGGAAGCCCTTCCATCGTTTGCCTTGGGTCGAGTAACGGAGGGCGGCCGTGCCGAACAGGGGGGGGATGCGGGTCAACGGCTCGTTGGCTCCGTCCCGGACGGTCTCCTCTCCCCAGGTGTAGGAAACATTTCCGTTCAGAAAAAAACCGCAGCCAAGGTTTGCATGCAGGCTTGTTTCCGCCCCCCACAGGATGCCTTCCTTGCCGTTCACATTCATCACCACCGGTTTGCCGTCTACTTCGGCCTTTCCCTGCCAGGAGCTGTCGACCCTTTTGATGAGATCATCCACGAACGAAACATAAAAGGATTCGGAAATCCTGAACCGCCAGATCTTCGCCCGGGTCAGGAGTTCCACGGTGTTGACCGACTCCGGTTCGAGTTGGTCGTTGGGAATGTGGAAGAACTTTCCCGTGTCCCCGATCATGACGGCCTCCTGTAAGTTCGGGGAACGAAATCCCTGGGAGAAGGTCAGCGTTGCGTTTGCAAGATCTTGGTAAAGGTACTGAATCGATGCCTGACATACGTGTCCGATGTTTGAGAAGTGAACAGAGGGCAGGCCATCTTGGGCAGGCGCGTCCCCTGCCATCCCGTGTAACCGGTAACCCGCTCCGATGAGGATCATGTGGCCCCCAGGCGAGCCGAGGGCTTCCCCCTCCACGAAGAAGAACCCGCCGTAGTTGTCATAGGTTGAACCATCCGGGTAACTCTTCTGGGTGACCTGAGCGAAGGTGCCACCGGCCGGATGCTCCCATCTTTTTGAGCGGACCCAGTCGCGGTACCACATGAGGCCGTACTGCAGGCGAAGGCGGTCCCGGAACAGCCTCGTGATGAAGTGAAGGTCGTGCCCCATTGTCCGGTCCGTGACCTCGTCCCGCGTTGTGTCGAGTCGGGTTGAAAGGTCGTCGGCCATCTTGAAGGCGTCTTTTCTTTCAAAGAAATCCTGGTAGGAGATCGTGTAGGTTCCTTTGGTGCTGCAGGGGAGGGGCTTCATCTGAACACGGCCCCAGAGGAGGTGATCGTCATTGTCGTAGATCTGAAGTGAATGACTGTCATAGAGCTTGTCGGTACGGCCGGCATTGGAGATGCGCGAGAAGAGGTAGGCAAGCTTCAGATTCCACCCTGAAAAGAAACCGTTCTTGACCTCTTTTGTGAAAGCGGCGGAGGCAGATCCGTTCTCATAACCGCTGTAAGGCTGTACGCCCACTCCCCGGCCTCCCCTCAGATCACTGAATCCCTTGTAGGTGCCGCCTCCGAAAACGCCGAAGCCACCCTTTGCACCATGGAGGTCTCCATGAGCCACCCTTCCGTGGTCGGCGGATGAATAGCGGAAAAGGGCCTTTCCTCCAACGTGCGGCATGTCACTGTCTGTAAAATCTTCCGGAGAAAGGGGAAATGCCTCCACAACCCCTCCCATGGCGTCGGAGCCATACAGGACCGATCCGGGTCCTTTCAGGACCTCGATCCTGCTCATCGAGAGCGGGTCAATGAGGTTCAGGTACTGTAGGGGGCCTGTGCGGTAAACGGCATTGTTGAATCGCACGCCATCCACGAGAATCAGGATCTGCGGGCCGACAAACCCGCGGATGATGGGCGACCCTCCTCCGTAATTCGTTTCCTGGACAAAAACGCCCGGCGTCTTGTAGAGCGCCTCCGGCATTGTCCGCGGGGATTCCTCGGACAGCTTCTGCCTGCCCACCATGTCCACGGACCGGTCCGAGAGAAAGGCATCCTCATAGGTCCTTGTTCCCACGACGACCACACCATCGAGGAGGTAAGGGTCCTTCCCCTCACGGAAAGAGGATCTTTCCGTGTCGAACCCATCGGCCTGTGAGGGTTGTGGGTCGGTGTCAAGATCTTCTGTGACAACTTCTTTCCGGTCCTCTGTGAATGGGCCCGGTGGGCCGGCCTTTGCAGGAGCGCCAAGGAAACCGACCCCAAAAAAGGGGCCCACCAAAACAGCAAATTGGATCAGGAAAGAGAAAGCATGCTTCCCAGGCATGCCCATCCGGCGCGTGGGGCTTATTCTTTGGGACACCCCGGCCATCAGGCGGGTGTCGGTGTGGAGAGTCGAGGGTAATAACTTATTTTGGCTTGGAGCCCCTTTTGCTTTCAGCGGTCCGTTGATAAATCTCTCGGCCATCTCTCCCTTTCTTCATTGTTCTCCCGTAAACTGCAACCGCTTCAACCGGAATGGATGCCAACCGTTATCATCTCGCCATACAGGGGAGGATGTTCCATGCCTCCTTCATCCATGAGTCAAAAGAAGTCTCAAGGTCAGCGTGAACCCTTGAGCAGCTTGAACAGGACTTCTCCCAGGTCCTCTGCACGATACGGTTTCTTTATGACCCCGCTGAAACCGTGTGTTTTGTATTCCGCCATGACCGGATCGTCCGCGTATCCACTCGAAACAATCACCTTTGCCTCCGGGTCAATCTTCAAGATCTCCCCCATCGCTTCTTTTCCACCCATGCCACCCGGAATGGTCAGGTCCATGATGACCGCCTGAATCGGCTCCCCCGACTGTAAAGCGTCTTTGTAGATAGCGATAGCCTCCTCGCCTTCCCGGGCAGGGATCACCGAGAATCCCATCCGCTGGAGTGTCTTGCTCGCGGCTCTCCGGAGGATCGCTTCATCATCCACCACCAGAATTTTTCCCTCTCCCTGAAACCTTCCCCTTCTTTCCTCTCCCCGTACGGCAGGGGCTTGCTCCGAAGCGGGCAGGTGGACGTCAAAGGTTGTGCCCACGCCCACCGTGGAATCCACATGAATGCTGCCGCCGTGTTTGGTCACGATGGCGTGGCTGATTGCGAGTCCGAGCCCACTGCCTCTGTACTTGGTGGAAAAGAAGGGGTCAAAGATCTTGTGCAGATGCTTTTTCGGGATGCCGACTCCTTGGTCCATCACGGAAATCTTGACATACCTGCCATCCTTCAGGGTGGGGTGCTCCCCCTTTGTGCAGACAACGTTTTCCGCACGGACTTGAATGACGCCTCCTTCCGGCATGGCCTGGTCGGCATTGAGAATCAGGTTTTGAATGGCCTGGCCGATCTGGCCTTCATCCGCCTCGATGGACCAGAGCTCGGCAGGCAGGTTGTAGTCGCACCTTACGTTCGATCCTCTCAGGGCGAAACCGACGGTGTCCTTGAGCAACCTCTGGAGAAACACGGTCTTCTTCACGGGCAGGCCGCCCTTTGCAAACGTGAGCAGCTGGTGGGTCAGGCTCTGTGCCCGCATGGATGCCGTCTCTGCTTCGGTCAGGATCTCGTCCACGTCTTCGTCCAGGTTCCCGAACATCTTGGCTGTGGAAAGGTTCGTGGAGATGGCCGACAGGATGTTGTTGAAGTCGTGTGCGATCCCGCCGGCCAGGACCCCGAGGGATTCGAGCCGCTGCGTGTTGGCCAGTTCCGCCTCGATCTTCTTTCGCTCGGTCACATCTCTCAAGACCCCCATGAAGGCCCTGGGGTCCCCGTTTGCATCACGAATCAGGGAGAGGTTGAGCTCAGCGTCAAAATCCGAGCCGTCTTTTCGGGTCATGGAATACTCAATCCCCTTCGTGACACCCTTTTCGAGCGTTTCTCGTATCGTATTCTCTATCTTCTTGTGATCCCGCGGGGCAATGAACTCCAGAACCGTTCTTCCCTCGATCTCGCCGGCATCTTCGTAGCCATGAAGATCGACCATTCCCGGGGAGACGTACGTGATCCTGGTTTCCAGGTCCGTCACCCCGATGGCATCCGGACTGGCTTCCACAAGGGTTCGAAAACGCTCTTCACTCTCCCTCAGGGCCTGCTCGGTCTCGATTCGCTCGGTGATGTCCGTGATGATGCCCAGGACTGCCTGGTTCCCTTCGAATTGAATGAGCTTTGTGGTGTGAATGGCTGTCATCATCTTTCCGTCTTTGCTGACGATTCGATACTCGCAAGGAGGAATCTCCAGTCCGCTCATTTGCTTCAGGAAGTTCTCTTCCAGCAGGGGGACGGACTCAGGCGCAATCAGGCACATGAAATTGAAGTCAGGGGAGCAGAACTCCCGGCGCGTATACCCCATGACCTCTTCACACTTGCGATTCACGTAGACCAGCCGGCCTCCCTGATTGATGAAAATCATGCTGGGAGACTGGTCGGCAAGGCTGCGGAACTTGGCCTCGGACTCCTTGCGGGCCCGCTCGGCCTGTTTCCTTTCCGTGATGTCTCGAAAGATCCCGTGAAGGACCGGCCTGGCGTCCACCTGGATCAACTGTGCAAGGATCTCCACCTGCTTCACGGTTCCGTCGGTGCAGAGGATCTGGCCCTCCACCGGCACAGCCGGGCCCTTGTCGAGTTGATACGCGGCGTACACCTTCCTTGCCTCTTCTTGTAGCCGCTCCGGGACCAGCCTGGAATAGTGCATTCCCACAACCTCCTCCTGCTCCATGCCGAGCAACTCGCACGCAGACGGGTTCGCGTCCAGAAAGATCCCGGTTTCAGGATCTGCAAGGAAGACGGCATCCAGGGACCCCTCGAACAGGGCCCGGAAACGCTCTTCGTTCTCGCGAAGGGTCCTTTCTTTGAACACGCGGTCCGTCTCGTCCCTGTAGACGATCACCAGCGCCCTGGGTGTTCCCCCTTCATCTCGGAGAAAGGAGGCCGTGCAGGACACGGGGACCTCCCTGCCGTCTTTCCGGACGTGGGTGTAGGTAAAGGGTGGTGTGAGTTCATTGAGTAACGCCCCCTGGAGTATCCGGGTCACGTCGTCGAACTCACTCTCACGGGTGGAAGCGAGCACGAAATCGAGACAATCCCTCCCCGCGAGCTCATCTCTGCCGTATCCTGTGATGGCCTCCAGTGTCCTGTTGACGAAGAGGATTTGTCCGCTCAAGTTCAGAAGGATGATTCCGTCGAACATGGCCTCCAGGATCACAAGCGTGGACCGGTTGAATTCCTTCTGCTCGGGACCCTTTCCCGTCCCTTCTTTTTCGTGTGCGGTGAACTCGGCGCGCAGACGGTTCAGTTCGCGGATATGATTGTCCCGGTTCTTTTCATCGAGAGACATTCCAGGCTCTCCCAGCAAGAGGAGCATCCAAGACCGAAGGCGAATCTAGAGGATGCAGAAAAAGCCAAGGGGAAACGTTTTGGAGCAAAGGTTCTTCGAGCCGCAGCAGGCGGCTTGTGCACGATCGGGACTAGGATAACATTTTCGTTTGTTCCGGAGCAAAGAAGGAAGGAAAGAGCCGAAGCAGGGACGGTCAGTGAAGCGGAGGCAGGTCCTCCCGAACGATCGGACAGCCGGGATCCGGTGCGGCCATGGAGCCCTGAACGGCATGGGCAACCACGTGGCATCCTCCCCTGCAGAGTTCCAGGTACCTGCAGGAAGCACAGGGCTCGCTTGCATCCCGGTGCCAGGAGCGAAAGGGGAGAAAGGTGTCCGCGTCCTGCCACCACTGGTGGAGATGCTCCAGGTTCAGGGCCTCCGGGTCCGCAAAGGAACAGGCGTGAACCGCGCCTTCCGGCCCCACGCCCATGAGCATCTCTCCGCCAAAGCATCCGGAAAGGGCGAAACGGTCCGCTTTCCTGAAGTCCGGTTCGTGTGCAAAGACCATGGGGAGAAAGGAACAGTCCAGCCGAATCCTCACACGGAGTCGTTTCACAAGGGATTGGATCCGGGGGTAGAAGGTGCGTGCCTGGTCCGGCGTCAGGTCCATCTCGTGAAAACGGCCCTTTCCCCTTCCGGCCGGCTTGAACCGGAGAAGTTCTGCCTGGTTGACGCCCTTTTTCTTTGCATAGCGGAGAATGGATTCCAGCCGGTGAACGTTTTGTCTCGAGACAAAACGTTCACCGGCTGGAATC
>CAZSUQ010000329.1:0-6190 GCA_964609935.1 uncultured Thermodesulfobacteriota bacterium
GCCGGGAATCCCTGAGGGCACTCTGCACAAGATCTTCGATCGCTACGTCCAGGAGGACGATTCCGAGAGCAGGCACTACCGGGGAACCAGCATCGGGCTCTCGCTGGCAAGGGAGATCGCAGAGCTTCATGGCGGAAAGGTGAAAGCGGCCAATCGCCCTGAAGGCGGCGCGGATTTCTCCTTTACGCTTCCCCTCGGCGACAAGGAGCTTGCGGATTCCACAGAAGGGGCCGAAGGAAGCGAGGGATGGGCTGCCGAACTGTTCCGCAAGGCCGACTTTGTGGAAGACCTGGACCGGCAGGGACCCAATGAATCACACGACCAGGGGGAAGAGGCCGAAGAAGGCACCGGGGAAGGTGAGGGCGCCGAAGATGCATCGCTCCCCCTGGTTCTGGCCGTGGAGGACAACGAGGACATGCGCGGATTCATTGCGGACTGCCTGCGAAAAGAATTCCGCGTCAGGACAGCGGTGGACGGAAAGGACGGGTGGGAGAAATTACAGAGTCTGTCTCCTGACATGATCGTCTCGGACATCATGATGCCGCGGTGGAACGGATACGAGCTCTGTGATGCGGTGAAGAAGGACGAAACCCTCAAACAGATCCCGTTTCTGCTGCTGAGTTCCAAGAGTGAAGCGGACATGAAGGTTCAGGGGTTTGAAAAGGGTGCGGACGACTACCTGACCAAGCCGTTCAATCCAAGGGAGCTTCTGGCCAGGGTGAAGAATCAGATCCGCCTCAGAAAACTGGAGAGAGAGGTCCTGGAGCAGAACCGTCAACTGGAACAGACCCTCATGGATCTGAAAGAGGCACAGACACAGCTGGTCCATTCGGAGAAGATGGCTTCTCTCGGCGTCCTTTCCGCAGGCCTCGTGCATGAGATCAACAATCCCCTGAACGCTTCCATCAGCAGCGTCCGCACCCTTGTCCGTACCCTGGATCGTCTCCAGGCCGGAGAGGTGGCCCAGGAACAGGTAAGCGAAAAGATGGAACGCGTGGCCAACCGCTCCCTTCAGGGCTTGAAGCGTTGCGAGCAGATCATCACCGGGCTCCTTAGGTTCGCCAGAAAGGACGCCAAGGGCAAGAAGGACGCTGACATCATCGAAGGTCTGGAAACGTCGGTGAGCCTGCTCACCCTTGATCCCAGCAAGAAGGTGAAGATCCACCAGGACTATCGTTTCAGAGATAAGATCTACTGTGATCCAGGGCAGTTGAACCAAGTCTTCATGAACCTCCTGACCAATGCCTATCAGGCCATCCAGGAGAAGGGAGAGATCCGGGTACGCACCGGGCAGGAAGGTGAAGAAATGGTCGTCACCATCGAGGATACCGGGAGCGGTATGCCGCCCGAGGTGCTTTTCAAGGTTTTTGAGCCCTTTTATACCACCAAGGAGGTGGGTAAGGGCACGGGCCTCGGGTTGAGCATCTCTCACAAGATCGTCCAGGAACATGGTGGAAGAATCGAGATCGAGAGCACACCAGGGGCGGGCAGCACGTTTTGCATTCGGCTGCCCATTCAAGCCACGGAAAAGAGACAGACTGAGGAGTCTTCCCATGGAAGTGTCCGAAAAGCCGTTGGACTATAAGGAATACGCCCTTCTCTACATCGATGATGAGCCGGAGAACCTGGAAGCCTTTGAGGACGAATTTGAAGACTACTTCAAGATCTTTACGGCCTCTTCGGGTGTGGAAGGGCTCCGGGTCCTTGAGGAGAAATCCATTTCCCTCGTGCTGGTGGACCAGAGGATGCCCGAGATGAGCGGTGTCGAGGTCCTGGAAGAGGTGAGGCGTAAGAAACCCGACATCCTGCGTATCATGATTACGGCCCACACAGACCTGGACGTGGTGATCGAAGCCATCAACAAGGGAAACGTGTACCAGTACTTCAAGAAGCCCTGGGAGCACGAGGAGCTTCGCACCGGGGTCATGCGCGGGATCGAGCACTATCATGACAAGAGGGTACAGGAACAGCTCCAGGCCGAACGACTGGAGAACATGAAAAAGATGGTTCGCTCCAACCGCCTGGCCGCGGTGGGCACCATGGTGTCCGGCCTCGTCCATGAGATCCGGAACCCCATGGTGGCGATCCAGACCTTTCTGCAACTCGTGCCGAGGAAGATGGGAGACAAGGCGTTCATGGAGCGGTACGTCCAGATCGCGCATGACGAGGCGGACAGGATCGAGAAGATCCTGGAAAACCTCCTTTCTTTTGCCAGGCCGATCCAGCCGGTCCTGAGGCCCTGCGACCTGAACGAGATCGTGGACCGGATTCTTCAGCTCCTCTTCCTCCAGGCGAGACGAAAGAACATCCGCGTGGATTTTGACAAAGAGATTCCCCTTCCTCAGGTCCAGGGAGACCCCAACCAGATCGTCCAGGTGATCCAGAATCTGGGGATGAACGCCATTCAGGCCATGGATCGTGAGGGCACGCTCTTCTTCCGTACATACACGGTTGAGCAACCGGGCGGAGGTTCCTTTGTGGGCCTCGAGGTGACCGATACCGGAAAAGGGATTGCCAGGGAAGACCTGGAGAAGATCTTTGATCCCTTCTACACAACCAAGGAAGAAGGGACCGGCCTGGGCCTGTCCATATCCTACCAGATCGTGAACGAACACAACGGAATCCTGGAGGCCAAGAGCGAGCCGGGGAAAGGCACGAGCTTCTTCCTCTCCCTTCCCAAGTTTGACCCCAGGCAGCAAGGGGAGGAACCCCTACTGATGGGCAAGAGAACACTGACCGGGACCGACGTCTGATCAGCCCGCGGCAGGAGGAAGGAAGGATTGTTCCTTGTAAGACCGGGGGGTCTCAAAATCAGTGGAAATTCTTGGTTTCCACTTCTTTTCGGAGGAAAAAGAGGTTTTCCTTGATGAAAGGGTTTTTGAGGAACTGATCCTGACAGTCCTTGCATAAGACCAGGTGTGCCTCTCGAAACACGTCTTCCTGGTTCTCCTCTTCGTGGCAATTGCAGAAATCTTCCATATCGTCTTCCATCGGGCACTCGCCTTCCGCACAGGCGTCCTCGAGAAGGATATCCTCCTCCTGGTCAGGAAAGATATGGATGGAGATGAGGCAACGTTTTTCCCCTGGATAAATGGGAATGTTGCAGAGGTGACAGCTTCTTACTTCCATCGGTTGCGCCCTTTACCCGTTCATTCTTTTTCAGGATGAATCCGCTCATTTTTCCCGAAAGCTTACAATAGAGAAATCAAATTTCAAAGTCAATATCCGACAGGTTCCCGCGGCCGCAACGCCAAGAGGCCTTTGCCTGCTGCGTCGGATGACGCCTTTTCAGGAAGCAGAACGGGGCAGACGGGCATTTTTCAATGAACGGCTGGGTGTCCCAGGCCTTTGAGGACGGCGGCCTCTTTCAAAGCAGGCGGAAGGGGAAGCATGTGGAAGGGGATGTGTGCGCTCTTCGAATATCGTGGGAAGCAAGCTCACGCAGAACGGCGGGACACGGATTCTCCTCACCGTGGCTTCCTTCCAGAGCCTCGGCCGTTTCCAGGAGATTCTGCGCCTTCTCATCCTGGTGCATCCCCTGAAGACAGGCTGCCAGGGAGCGGTAGATGGCAGGCGAAGGGTTCTTCTTGAGGGCCTTCATGAAGTAGAACGAGGCACGGCCAGGCCG
Source organism: uncultured Thermodesulfobacteriota bacterium (assembly GCA_964609935.1). Taxonomy (GTDB): domain Bacteria; phylum Desulfobacterota; class DSWW01; order DSWW01; family DSWW01; genus CAYTRL01. The sequence goes on from CAZSUQ010000329.1 coordinate 3,629, forward strand.
GTCGGATGCCTGATAGGCCATTCCCAGCCCGTAATCGAGCCGGAAATCCTTTGAGCCGTTCTCCATCGCCGCTTCCCAAAGTTGAATGGCAGCCGGGGGGTCATTTTGATCCAATAGACAAAGCCCCATACCGATCTTGCAGGGCCCTTCGGGCCAACTCTCTTCCATGGCTTGTTCATAGAGGACAAATGCCTCGGAACATCTGGATTGCATCCGGAACGCCTCTGCAAGGTAGAAACGGGTCCTGGCAGGAGGAAATGCTCCTTGGAGAAATTCCTGAAGGATCTCTGTTGCAACCTGATAATCCCCTTTCATACGAAAGGTCTCCCAGAATCGGACAAAGGCCGCCTCGGAGGTCGGGTCCTGGCAGAGAAGGTTGTAAAAGATGTTTCTTGCAAGGAGTATCTGATTCTTCTCCAGATATCGCTGTCCAAGGTGTGAGTGAAAAACCGGGTCCAGCTTGATCTGCGCGTCTGTAAAGATGACCCCTGCACAGAGGATCAGGACCGCGCAGGCCGCAGGAACAATCGCATGCCTGCTGATTCGAACCTCTTTCAGACGAACCTTGCTTGCGGCGCGAAGGAGTCCTCGAGCTCGTTCATTGAACGCGCTGTCCGTTGGCGCAGGGGATCCTTTTGGCGGGACAAGCCGTGACAGGATGGCCTCTTTCCTGCTTGCTTCGAGGCTGCGACCCGAGCGGGTGAGAGACTCGATCTGGCCCTGGTAATAAGAGATCATCTCCCGTTTCTTCTTCGGGTCTTTGTCGTAAACCTCCCGGATCTTGTCCAGGTAAGCCTGGACCTCTTCCTGGGATTCGTCAATGGACAGAACGGACTCGAAGTACTCGAGGGCCTTGAGGTAATCCCCTGATTCGTAGGCAATACCACCTCTTGATTTCCAGAGGAAGATCAATGCATAGCTGCCTTCGCGTACCTTTGCGCAGATCTCTTCATGCTGTTCGGACATCCTTTGCTGGAGAACGGGTATGGACTCGTCGGCCGAATAACCGCTGCGTATCGTGGCAAGGATCTTGCCTTCCCGGTAGATCCGGGATTCGAGAAGATTCTGCTCACGAAGATCCTGTGTCTGTATGTCGTAGACCGCGCCTTGATAGGACTCTCTGCTGTTACACCCGATCATTTCCGGCTCCGCATGCAGGATAAAAAATCGATACCCCACCGACACGCAGTTCTTCCCGAACCTTCTGTTTTGTCGAGATGGATGCTTGCCAAGGAAAAAGCATCAGAACAACGAAATCGGCTTGTCCTCACCTTACAGATTTAAAACTATATTTTGCAAAATTGGTGCCAGCTCCGGATAAGCCTCAAGGATCTGCCAAGAATCTCCGAAAAGATAATAGTGGGGGGCGTGAAAACAACCTGAATTGCTGAACAAACCATGAACGATGCAATTTTTCTGCCCATTCCCTTGAGGAGACGTAGGAATGAAAAAATTAAAAAAGGTGACAATTCTGGGTAGTTTCATGATCACAGCTCTGCTTTCCCTTCAAGGTTGTTCCAACTGGAAATACGCAGCGGAAACAGACCGGGAGGCAGAAGCACGGCTGGAGGCCCGGAAGGCTGAGGCCAGGGAAGCAAGCGTGCAAAAAGGGATTCAACACTATGAAGAAGGGGATCTGGAGCTAGCAAAAGAGATCCTCGAGGCTGTTTTAGCCGAGCAGCCTTCCCACCCGGATGCAATGCGCTACCGGGACTGGTTGCAGAAGAGCCTCTTCTGCACCGTCTACACCGGTGATACCCTCGGTGAGATCGCAGGTTACTACTACGGAGACCCTGAAAAGTGGCCTGTTTTGGCCAAGGCCAACCGGATAACGGATCCGAAAAGACTGAAGGCGTATGACCGCCTTGTCGTCCCCTTCTTTCCTGCCTGTGATCAGGGCAAGGATGAACTCGGAAGACTGCAAAAGAGGTTCTTCCGGGGGAAGGATCCAACCAAGATCATCATTTATCAGGTAAAGCAGGGAGACCGTCTCGGCGCGATTGCAAAGCAGTACTACAGGAGTACCCGGTTGCGTTTCTTCCTTGCCGATTACAACCATCTGGAGAGGACGGAAGAGCTGAAGCAGGGCTCTTCTTTGAGGATCCCGGTTTATCCGGTGAAAAAGAGATCAAAACAGACGCGTGACCGGTCATCCCTCCAGAGGGCCAGAAACGCGATGGAGAAGAAGGACTACATCAAGGCCCATTCCGATCTTCTCACCATACCCAAACGCTCCTCCTCTTGGTCGGATGCGGCCCGACTCCTGGGTCGGTGCAAATCCGATGGAGCCACCCACTACGCACGTCTGGGAGACCGCTCCCTGGAGCAATCCGACCCGGAAAAGGCCTGCTTCTACTGGGAGCAGGCCTTAAAGCTCAATCCTGAGGACGGGGAGGTGCGAAAAAAACTGGAGGAGGCACGAGAATTGATTCGGACCTTGCAGATGCTGAACGACGTGCCGTGACGCCGTTTGCCGCTGTTCTGCTTGAGTTCAAAGATACGTTGTGCGATAATAATTGATTAACCAGTTTATTCAGGGGCATTTTTCTGTTTGTTCTTACT
>CAZSUQ010000330.1:0-6154 GCA_964609935.1 uncultured Thermodesulfobacteriota bacterium
GAAAGTAGCTGAGACATGTGTCAACACGATCCGGATCCTTTCCGCGGAAATGATCCAGCGGGCCAAGTCAGGACACCCGGGAATGCCCCTGGGCTGCGCGGACATCGCCTTTGTACTCTGGACGAAATTCCTGAACTACTGGCCCGAGGACCCTTCCTGGTTCAATCGGGATCGGTTCGTTCTTTCGGCCGGACACGGGTCCGCCCTTCTGTACACCATGCTTCACCTGTCGGGCTACAAGATCTCCATGGAGCAACTTCAGGCTTTTCGCCAGCTGGGTTCCATCACGCCCGGGCATCCGGAGGTTGGGGTCACACCAGGGGTGGAAACAACGGCCGGGCCGCTCGGACAGGGCTTTGCCAATGGTGTGGGCATGGCCATTGCCTCAAAGATGATGGCCGCCCGCTTCAACCGGGAAGGTCAAAACCTCATTGACCACCACATCTACGGCATCTGTTCGGACGGGGACCTCATGGAAGGGGTCGCTTCAGAGGCAGCCTCCATTGCAGGTCATCTCGGACTGGACAACCTCATCTATTTCTATGACGACAACCGGATCACCATCGATGGGGGTACGGACCTGACCTTTACCGAAGACAGAGGCAAACGCTTCGAGGCTTACGGCTGGTTCGTCCAGCACATCGACGGACATGATCAAGGGCAGATCGAGGCCTCAGTTCGTCTCGCAACAAGGGAAAAGACAAAGCCGTCCCTCATCGTTGCGCGCACGCATATTGCCTACGGTGCACCCACGCTGCAGGATACGAGCGACTCCCATGGTGCACCTCTTGGAGAAGAAGAGATTCAGGGCATGAAGGAGAAGATCGGGTGGCCCGAGGAGGCATTCCACGTACCTGAGGAGGTGCGACAGGTTTTTGAGGAAAAGAAGAGAGGAATGTCCAGGGTCTACACGGAGAGCATCGATCTTCTCTTCAAATTGCGCAATGAGGACAAGGGGATGATGGAACAATGGGATGCCCTGTGGGAGAAGCAACTTCCGGAGGATCTGAGCGGGGTGCTGCTCTCTGCCATCGGGGGAGATCCAGAGGCCACAAGAGGCTCCTCTGGGAAGGTGATCCAGGCAGCCGCCGAACGGTTGCCCGGGCTTTGCGGTGGATCAGCGGATCTGACCCCGTCGAACAAGACCTTCATCAAGGGAGAATCGAGCATACAAAAGGAGAGCTTCGAGGGGCGGAACTTTTACTTCGGCATCCGTGAGCATGCCATGGGGAGCATCTGCAATGGCATGGCCCTCTATGGCGGCTGGATCCCCTATAGTGGAACATTCCTTGTCTTTGCGGACTACATGCGACCTGCTATCCGGTTGGCGGCCCTCATGGGTCTGCAGGTTGTCTATGTTTTCACCCATGACACCATCTTTGTGGGAGAGGATGGCCCTACGCACCAGCCGGTGGAACAGATCGCCTCCCTGCGTGCCATCCCCAATCTGGTCACCATCCGGCCCGCGGATCCCACGGAGACGGCTGCTGCATGGGACGTGGCCCTGCGAAGAAAGGAAGGGCCCACGGCACTGTTCCTGACCCGCCAAAAGGTCGAAGTGCTTGACCGCACCCTTTATCCCGTTGCGGAGAACCTGAAAAAGGGGGCCTATGTTCTCTCCGACGCGAAAGGGCCTCCTGACCTTCTTCTCATCGCCACCGGCTCAGAGGTGCAGGTGGCCCTGGAGGTCCAGGCAGGACTGGAAGAGGAGGGCAGGCATGCCCGGGTGATCTCCATGCCGAGCACGGAACTCTTCGAGGAGCAGGATGAGGCCTACAAGGAGAGTGTCATCCCATCCAGTGTGACCAGGCGCGTGGTGATCGAGGCAGGCTCCCCGTTCGGGTGGGACCGCTACCTCCTTGCCGACGGCCTGATGATCGGGATGGAGGGTTTCGGAAAATCCGCACCCTACAAGGTGCTGGTCGAGCACTTCGGGTTCAACAAGAAGGGTGTCATGGAGAGGATCAAAAAGGAGCTTACCTGATTCTTTTTTGCGAAAAGGACATGGAACAACCATGGAACAATGAAAAGGGGTGATCAGCATGAAGATATTTCTCGATACGGCAAACGTGGAACACATCCGGGAGGCGAACGACCTGGGAATCATTGATGGCGTTACAACGAATCCCAGCCTGATTGCCAAGGAGGGGAGGGACTTCCGCCAGGTGGTGGAGGAGATCTGCTCCATCGTGGACGGGCCCATCAGCGCTGAGGCCGTGAGCCTGGACGCGGAGGGGCTCATTGCAGAGGCCGAGGACCTGAGCAAGATCCACAAGAACATCGTGGTGAAGATCCCCATGACCGCCGAAGGCTTGAAAGCCGTGAACCACTGCAGCCGGAAGGGGATCAAGACCAACGTCACGCTCTGCTTCTCCGCCTCGCAGGCCCTGCTGGCCGCAAAGGCCGGGGCCACCTTCATCTCTCCCTTTGTGGGGAGGTTGGACGACATCAGCCAGGTGGGGATGGATCTCATCGAGCAGATCGTGGTGATCTACGAGAACTATGGGTTCGAAACCGAGGTTCTCGTGGCCTCGGTGAGGAACCCGATCCACGTGGTGGAAGCGGCCATGATGGGGGCCCACGTCGCCACCATACCGTACAACGTACTTCTGCAACTGACCAAGCACCCTCTCACCGATATCGGCATCAAGAAGTTTCTGGCCGACTGGGAAAAGGTCCCCAAGAAGTAGAGCTTCTTCCCCGCGGCTTCTGTGAAGAACGGCCGGTGGTTCTCGGGTCCATGTGTCCTGGAAAACATTGCACAAGGGAGACGTAACATGGAGGCAGCGTATCCCCTGCCAGAGAAGGTGACCCTCTCCGACCTCACGGTGCGAGACGGCTTCCAGTCCGAACAGAAGGTGATCCCCACGGAAGGAAAGCTGTTCATCATCCACCAGCTCGTCAAGGCCGGCTTCAAGGAGATGGAGGTGAGCGCCTTTGCCCCGCCCCGGTTTCAGCCGCAGTTCAGGGACCTGGAGGACGTGGTCAAGGGACTGCCGGACAAGGAGGACGTGACCTACTCCTATGTGACCACCGGAAAGAAGGCCACCCAGAGGGCCTTTGAGGCGAGGGAGAAGGGGTTGCGGATCGACAGGATCCTGCTAGGCGTTCTGCCCGCAAGCGAGAAATTCAACAAAACGGTCCTGGGGATGAACTATGAAGACACCTGGAAGTGGGTGGAGGATACCGTGAAGACCGCCCACGGGCTGAAGATGAAGGTCAACGTGTTCCTCACCGGCATCTTCTCACCCCCGGATTTGGAGGAAGGTGTGACGGACCTCGAGGGACGGGCCCTGGAATTCATCGACCGGATACTGGACATCGGCGTGGACGACATCGAACACCCGGACCACATGGGGGAGGCAGCCCCCCAGCAGGTCTATTCCTATTTCAAGAAGGTCTTTGACAAGTACCCGGACCCCAAGTTGCACGTTTTCCATATCCATGATGCCCGTGGCATGGGGCAGGCCTGCTATCTTGCCGCCATGCACATGGGTGTGACCCGCTTCGAAAGCACCATCGGCGGGCTAGGCGGCTGGCCCTCGAACTTTGTGAACGGGATCCCCGTGCCGGGCCTCATCGGCCTGGAGGAGGTCTCGCGCCGCCCCGGTCTCGTCTCCACTGAGGATTTCCTCGTGATGCTGGATGCCATGAACATCGAGACCGGTATCGACCTGGAGAGGATCCTGAAGCTGGGCAGGATGGTGGAACGGATCGTGGACCGGAAGCTCTGGAGCCTCTCCCTTGGAACAGGGGAGAGACCCGGTTCCGGCGTGGTCCCGAAGAAGCAGGAATACAAGACCGAGAAGAGGTGAAACATTCAGGCGGTGTACAAATAGGCCGCCCTATTCTCTCAGGGTCGTCTTCAGATCATTTTTACCTTCACTGGATTTTCCACCGACCACTTCAAAGGGTTCTTCGTCTTCATAGTCCATGTCCGGCAGGAAGGGTACCCTGGTGCTGGCACGAAGGAGATACGGTCCCTCCGAGCCGGGTTTCCCCGTCACTGCGCGAATGAACTCGTCCATGGTGATGCAATCTTCATCCTCTGTGCATGCCTGTTCACCCGTATAGGTCGGGTTTGCCAGGTAGAGGTCGTCGAGGTTGCAGGTTTCCGTTCTGGAAAACGTGTTCAGAATATCGTAACGCTCGCCGCTTTCCTCATCCACCAGTTCCACCCTCAGGTCGTCCCGCGTATTCTCACAGGCCACGGAAACCGAGAAATCGAGGGCGTCATCGGGAGCGTAAGCCATCCTCTCATCGAGATCGATGAGACCCATCTCATCCAGAAGCTCAATGAGATCCATCAACTCCTCCGGCAGTTGAGCCAGCTTTATGAGCTGCCACTCACTGACGATCTTTTCCGGATGATTGACCCGGACGAAATTGATCCCCATGCTGTGGCTCTCATAGTCTACGCTGTTGTCGTCGAGAATGAGACTTCCGTCGTGATAGAGGTAAATACAGAACATATTGAAGTAGTAATAGGCAAAGTTGAACTCCTTGCCTGAGAGCAGGGGTTCCAGGCCGTGTGCCCCCTCGGGGGTGTAAAGAAATCGGGTGGCCGACCTTCCGGAGGGGGTATTGAGCGCTGCAAGGGGACCGATGGGAGGGTGCATCTTTTCTTCATCGATCCCGCACTCCACGTCAGGAGGCTTGTTGGCGCAAACCTGTTCGTTGTTCCTTTCAGGATCATCCACATCGTAGAGCACGGAGTTGTAGGGGAGGTTCCTCCCGTTCACGTGGATCTCGCCGCTGACGTAGATGTCTTCTCCGTCCGGACCCTTTCGGGTCCCTCCGGCAACGCCCTGGAGGACCCCTTGGTCAATCATGGTTTGATTGGCCCAGGGCTCGATCATACCGGCGGTCCTGCCGATAGCGATCCCGCTGCTGGTGGAGACGCTTGGGTCTCCGGTGAGGCTCAAGATGAGGACATTCCGGTCCGGGACGCCGGGCAGTGTTTTGCGGCGGTAGTCAAACTCCTCCGGCCTGGCAGGGGCCAAGTTGAAGTAATGGGGTGAATAGTTGACCGGGTCTCCTTTGCTGATCGCGGTCTGGCCGAGAAAAAGAAACTGCCTGAACTCGGGGGTATTTCTGTCAAAGCCATGCCCCTTGACCGGGGCCGGGGCGGAAAGGGTTGCCGTGACTTCCCGGCTCTGTCCGTCAAAAACCGTGATCTCAAGGGTATCCCCCTGATCAGACTCCACAGCGAGCCTGAGCCGGCCGTCTTCCGGCATGACGGTCTCGTCGGTCTCCCCGTTCTCGAGGTTCCTCGCCACCACCCGGTCTCCGGTACGGATCCGGGCCTCACCGATAGGCACGATGACGTGCTCAATGGAAGGGGCCACGTCAAAGGCAAGTGAAACCAGATCTCCCCCTTTGCTTTCCGGCAGAGAGTAGATCACCGGACCCAGGGCTTCCCCGAAGACTTTTTCGGTTACACCGTCATGGGTGGTCCTCGCCGTCATGTCCGTGAGCCCTCCTCCGGCGGCAATGGGAATCGTGGCCGTGAGCAGGGGATCAACAGCGGCAAGGAGCGAGCCGAACAGGGAGCCGAAGGAGATGGGCATGTGAAAGAATTTTCCTTCCAGGCCACCCACATCCACGATCCCGTCCTGGTTGAAATCTCCTTCCATGGGAGCAAGGATTCCATCGCCATTGACGTCACCGAAGTTCTTCACGGTCCGGATCAACTGCATGTGGTCCACAGCGCTCTGGCGAAGGACCTCCCGCGCGTAAAAGAGGTCGGCGGTCAAGGCATCACATCCCGAGTCCGTGTATCCATCTCCGTCACAGTCAGGGGCTCGGCTGACGGCCAGGGCCTTGAAAAGGGGGATGCCGCCCCAGGCCGTCAAGAAGTCGCCGAGCCCCCAGTCTCCTGGAATCGACCCCGGTGTCGGGTAGTCGGGGTGGAATTTTGTTGTGAGGGGGTCGAGGAACAGGGGCCTGAAAAGCGGCACGAGCAGATCGATCCATGGAGGGAGCTCTCCTGCCAGAAGGGACGTATCCTGAATCTCTATGGGGGGACCGTGACCGAAATCGGATATCGCCACAACCGCAAAGCCGTAGCGGCACAAAAGCCCCATGAACAGGAGCATATCGAGCTTGTTGGCATAGATCCCATGGGAATAGAACACGACGGGAAAGGGAGGCT
>CAZSUQ010000331.1:0-6140 GCA_964609935.1 uncultured Thermodesulfobacteriota bacterium
CCCTGTCCAAAAGCAAAAACGGGTTTGCCTTTGACCTGGAAACCACCTCGGTCATACCCATGCTCGCAGAACCGGTGGGCCTCTCCTTTGCCGTGGAGGGCGACTCAGCCTGGTATGTTCCGGTGGGGCACAATGCGCTCGGCGCCCCGAAGCAGATCCCCCTGGAGACCGTGCTGGAGAGAGTCCGCCCTGTGCTCGAAAACCCTGCCCTGCCCAAGTTCGGCCAGAACATCAAGTACGACATGCTCATCATGAAGAAGCAGGGCTGCGACGTGAAGGGGGTTGCCTTTGACACCATGATCGCCTCCTACCTGCTGGACCCTTCCCGCCGCGGGCACCGGCTGGACGACCTTTCCCAGGAACACCTCAACCACAAGATGATCTCCTACGAGGAGGTGGCAGGCCCAAAGGGCGCGGGCCAGCAGACCTTTGACAAGGTGGACGTGGACAAGGCTTCGGTCTACTCCTGTGAAGATGCCCACGCCACCTACCTCCTCACGCGCGTGCTGGAGAAGAAGATCCGGGAGGAGGGCTTCGGCAAGCTCTTCCACGAGGTGGAGATGCCGCTGGTGGAGGTGCTCACCCACATGGAGTTCGCAGGCATCCGGATCGATGAGGGTTTCTTCGGGTCCCTGTCCACGGAATTCAGGGAAAGGCTCTCCGGGCTCGAGCGGGAAATCCACGAGGCGGCCGGCACGCCCTTCAACATCAACTCGCCCAAGCAGCTGGGAAAGATCCTCTTCGACGAGCTCAAGCTGCCGAACCCGAAAAAGACAAAGACCGGCTACGCAACCGATGTGAAGGAGCTTTGGCGCCTGGCCGACGAGCACCCGCTCCCGAAGCTGGTTCTGGGGTACCGGAGCCTGAGCAAGCTTCTGTCCACCTACGTGGATGCCCTGCCCCGCATGGTCAACCCGGTGACGGGCAGGATCCACACCTCGTTCAACCAGTCCGTCACGGCCACGGGCAGGCTCAGCTCCAGCGACCCGAACCTCCAGAATATCCCCATCCGCACCACCGAGGGGAGGAAGATCCGAAAGGGATTCATCCCGGCCGAGGGCATGTGGCTGCTGAGCGCGGACTACAGCCAGATCGAGCTGAGGATCCTGGCGCACGTGTCCGGGGACGAGAGGCTCAAGGAGGCCTTTCAAAAGGACCAGGACGTTCACGCACACACCGCAGGGATCCTGTTCGGCTGCGAACCGGAACTCGTTTCCGACGATATGCGGCGGCGGGCCAAGGTGATCAACTTCGGGGTGATCTACGGCATGGGGCCCTACGGGCTTGCCGGGCAACTGGGGATCTCGCAGGGCGAGGCAAGGACCTTCATCGATCATTACTTTGAAACCTACAGCGGGGTGAAGGCCTGGCAGGAAGCCTGCCTCGAGGAAGCGCGCAGGAACGGCTATGTGTCCACGCTCCTGAACCGAAAGCGTCCCCTGCCGGAGATCACGTCCAGGAACGGGTCCATTCGGGCCATGGCGGAGCGGACCGCCATCAACACGCCCATTCAGGGCACGGCCGCGGACATGATCAAGGTGGCCATGATCCAGGTGTTTCACAGGCTCCTCGGGGAAGGGTTCCGCTCCCGCATGCTCCTCCAGGTGCACGACGAGCTGGTCTTCGAGGTGCCGGAAGACGAGAGGGAGGCGATCCGGCCCATCATCCGCAAGGAGATGGAGGAGGTCATGCCCCTGGATGTTGCCATGAAGGTGGACATGGAAGAAGGGAAGAACTGGAGCGAGGCCCACTGATGTCAGCAGTGGTTCCCCAGGTCATAAATGTCCGGGGCTGTTCAGGGTTCCCTCTCCGATTTGCTTGGGCTCCGCCCCCCTTTCCCGATACAATCACGGTCAGAGGCAAACCTATATATAGAAGGGATCACCTCCTTTGAAGGCTCCTCGCTTTATCGCCGGCCTTTTGCTCGGGCTCCTTCTGGGCGGAACGGGTGTGCTGCTTTTTGAGTGGGTTGCCGAAGATCCACCTCCCCAGGATCACCTGGCAGAACGAGCAGCAATCGATCCCCGCGACACAGGAAGCAATAAAGAAGGGTCTCCTGAAAGAGGGGAGGACCCTCGGAAGGCTGTTGAAGCCGTAGAGCAGCGGGAACAAGCGGGTGAGCCCGGCCAAGGGATTGAAACAGAGGAGGTCCAGGTCATCCAGGTCATCGACGGCGACACCTTTATCGTGAAAGGAGGGGAAACCATCCGGATCCTGGCCATCGATACACCGGAGAGGTACGAGCCTTATTATGATAAAGCCAGGGACTTCCTGAAGGAGAAGATCCTGGGGAGGGTGGTCCGGCTGGGTCGTTGTGAATCGGAACCGCGCGACCGCTACGGCCGCATCCTGTCCTTTGTCGAGATCCGGGGCAGGGATGTGGGGACCGAGCTTCTAAGGAGCGGCCTGGCAAGAACGCTTTTTATCGGCTCATGTTCCCGGAAGAGGGCCCCTTCCTACCGCACAATAGAGCGGAATGCGTTCCGACAGGCCCGCGGGATCTGGGCACGTCAGGAACCCCGGCGCGTAGACCATGAGCAGGCGGGCCGGTATATCGGATGGATGATGAGCGTGACCGGGCAGGTGAGCAACGTTCACATCGGCCCCAGGGCCATCCACCTGAACTTCGGCAGGGATTACCGTACCGATTTCACCGCCGTCATCTTCCGAAGCAACCTTCCGGGCCTTTCAAAGCAGGGCCTGCTCATGCCCGTGACGGACTACAAGGGCAAGCGCGTTCAGGTCAGCGGGCACATCAAGTCCTACAACGGACCGGAGATCCTCATCGATTTCGCGGAACAGATCAAGGTGCTCCGCTAAACCGTTTACGAACCAAGGCTTCTTCCACGTTCTCACACCGGTGGATCGATGTGAAACTGTCGCTATGTTTCCAGGTCACACTACCATAGTATTCAAATTCTTTAAATCCCTCAGCACTGATCGCTCTCCTTTTTTTATAGGGTCTACACCTATGTGAAAGGATGTCCTCTTTCTTCTCATGTGGACAACCCCATCCCTCTCCTTTCAGCCTTGACGAATTCCCTGTGAACACTCGCCCTCCATGGAGAACAGAAGGGCCTGGCATGCTTCTTGCCCCATGATTGCAATCATGGCTCACCGGAAATCGTAATGCCCCCACCAACCAACTGAAACTTCCCGGACTCTGTCATGATCGCAAAAGTCCTGAGCGGTACCCTGCTGGGTATCGAGGCCTACCGGGTTGAAGTGGAGGTGGAGGTGGCGAGCCGCGGGTTGCCCAAGTTCTCCATCGTGGGCCTCCCCGAGGAGGCGATCCGGGAGAGCAAGGAGCGGGTGAAGGCCGCCATCGAGAACACGGGCTACAGGTTTCCCATGCGGCGCATCACCGTGAACCTCGCCCCTGCGGACCTGAGGAAGACCGGGACTGCGTTCGATCTGCCCATTGCCCTGGGCATCCTGGCAGCCACGCACGACTGGGACCGGGAACCCCTGGAGAGGTACCTCTTTGTGGGAGAGCTCTCCCTGAACGGGGAACTCCGGCCCGTAAGGGGCACCATCTCCCTGGCCCTGATGGCCGGGAAAGAGGGCCTTAAAGGGATCATTGTCCCTGAGCCGAACGCAAGGGAAGCAGCCGTTGTGGACAATGTTCAGGTTCGCCCCGCCTCTGGCCTGGCCGGGGCTGCGGGATTCCTGGCAGGTGCGCAGGACCTTCCCCTTCAGCAATTCGACAGGGAAAGCCTCCTCTCCAAGCCCGGGACCATGGGAGCGGATCTTACGGATGTGAAGGGGCAGGCCATGGCCAAAAGGGCCCTGGAGATCGCGGCCGGCGGCGGCCACAACCTGCTGTTCATCGGCCCGCCCGGGTCCGGCAAGACCATGCTGGCCAGGAGAATCGTCTCGATTCTTCCATCCATGTCCCTCAAGGAATCCATGGAGACGACCCGGATTCACAGCATTGCCGGGCTCCTGGCTCCGCACACGGCCCTGATCACGGAGCGGCCCTTCCGTGCCCCGCATCACCACATCAGCAATGCCGGCCTGATCGGCGGCGGCCTGCCGCCAAGGCCCGGCGAAATCAGCCTGGCCCATAACGGAGTCCTTTTCCTGGATGAGTTGACCGAATTCCGGCGTCCGGTGCTGGAGCAGCTCCGCCAGCCTCTTGAAGAGAGGTTTCTCACAGTTGCGCGATCCGGGGTTTCGGTGCGGTACCCGGCGTCGATCCTCTTCGTGGGCGCAATGAACCCCTGTCCCTGCGGCTATCTCGGCGCAACGGATCACGCATGTTCGTGCAGCGAGGTTCAGATGAAGCGGTACCGCAACCGGTTGAGCGGCCCCCTGCTGGATCGGATCGACCTCCAGGTGGAGGTTGCCCGCGTTCCCTACAGGGACATCACCCTGCCTTCGCCACACGACACCGCTTCGGCAGGCGTGCGCAGGAAGGTTTTCAAGGCTCGCGCCATCCAGGAAAAGCGTTTCAACGGATCCAGGGCCAAGTGCAATGCCCAGATGACCCCGAAACAGACGCTGCAGGCTTGTGCACTGGACCCGGAGGGACAACGGTTTCTGGAGGCCGCCTTTGAGCGATTCGGGTTGAGTGCACGCGCCTACCACCGCGTCCTGAAGGTCAGCCGAACCATCGCCGACCTGAATCATGACGAGAGGATACGCAGGACACACCTTGCGGAAGCGATTCAGTACAGGATCCTGGACCGCGGCCGGGAGCTCTATTCGACCTAACCTTTCCACACAGAAAACAGGAGTGCACCTGCCATGAAATACGTTTTCACCATCATTGAGAAGGAGGGATGGGACAAGGGCATCTGGACCCGGATCGGAACCGCCTTTGATAACAGGGACGGGTCCCTGAACATCTTTCTCGATGCGCTCCCTGTAAACGGAAAGCTTCAGGTCCGGGAAAGGAAAGCAAAGGAGGCTTCCACCGAAGAGGCAACCTAAACGGCGATGGGGTGGGGGCGCGAGAAGAGGAAGCCCTGGCCGAGCTCGGCTCCCCTGCCGAGGAGAAACTCCTTTTCCTGCTCCGACTCCACGCCCTCGGAGATGAGCCTGATCCCCTGCCTCTTGCAGAATGACCGGTACTGGTCAAAGAGGCGCTGCTTGGCAGGGGCCCTGTGAATGTCCCGGATGACGGAGATGTCGGCCTTGATGTAATCCGGCACCAGCTCGAGAATGGTCCTCAGGCTCAGGGTTCCGGCTCTCACATCATCCACGGCCACCTGGCACCCCAGCTTCTTGAAGTGAAGAATGGATTCGCGAAACTTCGAAAACTCCCGGATGCGCCGTTTCCGGATCACCTCCAGGACCAGCTTCTCCCCGCTCATGGCCTTCCGGACCGTTTCAAAGCTTTCCCGGAAACGGGGATTGAAGAAACTGTCAGGACTCACGTTGAAGAAGAGCTTGGCATCCTCGGGGATGTTCCCGGCCGCCTTCAGGAGCTGGTTCAGGCAGATGATGTCCAGTTCCTGCTCCATGTCCAGCCTTCGGGCAAGGCTGAAGAGAATGACAGGGCTCTCGAAATAGGAGCCCAGGGGCCCTCGCAGCAGGGCCTCGTATCCAAAGACCTTCTTCGTGTCCAGGTAGATGATGGGTTGAAAGTGCAGGTCAAAGGCTCGTTGTTCAACGAGCTCCCGGAATCTCGGAATGTGCCCGGCCTGTGCTCCATTGGGCCTCTTCTCCGTGCTCCCGTTGAGCAGGTTCCTCTTTGCCTCCACCTCCGCTCCCGTACCCTCAAAAGACAGTACGCTGTCCTCGGAAGTCTTCTTTCGCTTCACCCACCTGCTCTTCTGCTCCTTCTTGGCGCTCTGCAGAAGCTCCATGCCCTGCTCGATCATCACGGCCACGTGGTCGGGCCTGCCTGACTCGTGCGTAAGGATGGCCATGGCGAGGTAGATTCGCACAGGATGGGCATCCCCTGTGCTCTTCTCACTGGAAGGGGCCTCTCCAAGCTCCGGGTGGGCCGGTTGAGAGAGCTCCGGGAACACCCATTCGAACCTCTCAACGATATCCGTGCAGAGGTCCTCCGCGATGGCAGGCTCTGTAATCAGGACAAAGTCATCCGACCCCAGATGGCCGAAAAAATCCAGGAGTCGCTGCCTGGCCTGGAGCACACGGGAAACCACGCGGCCCGTTGCCCCGAGGATCTC
>CAZSUQ010000332.1:0-6136 GCA_964609935.1 uncultured Thermodesulfobacteriota bacterium
CCGGCCGATTGTCATGGCGTTTGTGGCCAACTACCCCCGAACGAATTTCGACGTGACCTACCAGGAAAGCGCCCTTTTCCTCAGGGCGGAATGGGAAGGGGAAGAGGGAGGCTACTGCCTGTCCATGCCGGTGACCAATGACATCGCCATGGCCGGCGGGAGGGAGATCTTCGGGTTCCCCAAGAAGATAGCCGACGTACAGCTGAATCGCAAAGGAGACAACCTTGAGGGCTGGACGGAACGACGGGGCATACGTTTCATGGAGATTCGAGCCAGGATGACCGGAAGGTTCAACGTGGAGGATGCCCAGGAAGTGATCATGAGCACCGGCATGAATCCGGATGGCTCAATGGAAGGGGTTTCCTACAATTTCAAGCATTTTCCCGCACCCGAATGCATGGGCTTTGACTACAACCCCCGTCTGGTGAAACAGGTAACCACACTCAAGCCGAAGGAGGTCCAGATCGGGGAGGCCGAGGTCCTTCTCCAGCCGTCGGATTATGATCCGTGGGCCGAAGTGGAGGTCGTCAGGGTTCTGGGCGCCGTCTACACCGTGGGTGACAACTCCATGAAGAGCGGTGCGGTTGTGGCCGAACAGGGTCCCATGGAATTCGCACCCTATGCCTTCCTGAAGTGGGACATGAAATGAGGCTTTTCCGTGGGAGTTAAACCCTTAAAGGAAAGGGTAGGGAGCGATGGCGTTTGCAGGGGATAGAAATTCGATCTTCAAGCGCATATCGCTTTTCTATCTCGTTCTTCTTGCCGTCTCCCCCTTCCTGATCTCCCTGCTCGTCCACACGGTTGCCCTGTTCCTTTCAAGTCAATTGACCTGGAGTACCATCGGTCCTTCCCGGGATGGTAAAGAAGAGATCCCGGCAACCCTGATCCTTGACGGAAAGGCGGATGACGGGCTCGAGTTCCAGGGAACCGACCTGCTGGACGCTTTCCAGGCGGAAGACAAGATGGTTTATCCCCTTCCTGAAGTGGAGTACCGCCCTGTAACGCCGGAAGTGGACTTTTATCCGGATCCCGCGCTGAGCGATGAACTGGACATGATCAGCATCGAGGCCGCGGCCCTGGACAACCCGTGGGTGAATCCCTCCACCGGTCGCCAGCCCCTTTACACCGGTCCGGAGAAACTCGTGGGATCCTTCTCCCGCCACATCCAGGTGCTTCGCGAAGGCGGGCTGGATGTTGTCTTCGTTTTCGACGCCACGGCCAGCATGAGCAGCTTTTTGAAAGCCGTGAAGCGCAAAATAGAGAGCCTTGCGCTGGCGTTCAAGAAACTGGTGCCCACCTGCAGGATCGGCCTAGTTGCCTACAGGGATAACGATGAGGAGGCCGAGTTTGTGACCCGGGTTCATCCCCTTACCTACGGGACCGGCTCTTTGCACGATTTTCTGCTCGGGATCGATGCAAAGGGTGGAGGGGACCATGAAGAAGCCGTGGATGTGGCGCTGAAGGTGGCGGTGACGGGAATGGCATGGCATGAAAAGGCAAAGAAGTTCATCCTCCTTGTGGGTGATGCCCCGCCGCACGAGGAGGATATGCCGCAGTCCGTTCAATGGGTCAGAAGATTCCGTGAAGAGATGGGGGGCAAGGTGGCGGCGCTGGACACCCGTGTGCCAGCCTTCGAGAAAATGGAATACGAGAAGACACTTTTTCCCGGTCACCTGCGCGACCTTTCCACGGAAAGGTTCAGCTTTACGGCCGACGGCCGCACGGTGATGGATGAGTTCCAGGTTTTTGCAGAAGTGGGAGGGGGAGAGTCCGCCCGCCTGCTGGATGAAGACAAGGTGCTGAGAAATATGGTCCTGCTCATTTTCGGGGCAAGGTGGGAGGAATACCTGAATGAATTCATGAAGAATCTTTAAGCCTTGGAGGCACTATGCATGGAAAGAGGTTTGACCATTGTTACCCCACAGGCGTGAGGGAGGGACGTATATGCTGAAGACAAACAAAGTTCTTTTTGTGTTGATCGCCGCGATGCTCTCTGCCTCCTTTTTTTATCCTGCGCTCTCCCATGCCGACGAGGATGCCGGCGGTCTTGTGCCCGTGGAAATGGAACCCGGGCCAGGCCTGGCGAGCCATGAATCCGGCATCCATGAAGAACCGGCCGGGCAAAAAAAGGAGATGAGCCTGCTCGACCTCGTCAAGAAAGGGGGCGTGGTGGGCTATCTGATCATACTCCTTTCCATCCTCTCTCTGGCACTGATCATCGATTATTTCTTTTCCATAAGAAAATCAAAGATCCTGCCGGCAAAGGATGTTGCCCGGCTCAAGGAAATCATAAGAAACCGTAAACCGGAAAAGATCGCGGAACTGGAGGAAGGCAAGACGTCGTTTTTCACCAAGGTCATCCTCGCAGGCCTCAAGGAATCGCACCGCGGCTATCCGTCCATGATCAAGGCCATGGAAGATGCCTCGGAAGCCCATGCAGCCGGCATTGCGCGCAAAACCGAGCATCTGAGCGTGATCGGAAACATAGCCCCCATGCTGGGCCTGCTGGGAACGGTCATCGGCATGCTTCGGTGTTTCAACGAGATTGCGCACATGACCGGGGCCATCGAGCCGAAGCAGCTGGCAGGCGGCATTTTCGAGGCGCTTGTCACCACCTGCATGGGGCTCATTGTGGCCATCCCCTCCCTGTACTGCTATGCGGTCTTCAAGAATCGTGTGGACGAATACACGGGCGAAGCCTCGCTGGAGGCGGAACGCCTCGTGTCGGCATTTCAGGACGAGCCAAGCGGGTAGGTCTCATGCGTGCGTATCGAAAAAGACCCTGGGCACCCTTTGTGGTGAATATGACGCCGCTGATCGACGTTGTA
The DNA here is from genome assembly GCA_964609935.1 of uncultured Thermodesulfobacteriota bacterium. GTDB lineage: Bacteria > Desulfobacterota > DSWW01 > DSWW01 > DSWW01 > CAYTRL01. The sequence continues at coordinate 2,829 of CAZSUQ010000332.1, forward strand.
TTCTTGATCATTATCTTCTTTATCATCATGATCAACTTCTCTGAGATGCATATTCGGAATGTGATCCTGCCCAAGGCGGATGAAGCGCAGAAGAGCCCGGCAGCCAACAGGTTGAAGATACCGATTACCGTAAAATCCGAGGACAGAATCTTCTGGGAGAGGGAAGAAATCCAGGTGCGGAACCTGCCTGCTCTGCTGGCAAGGATCCGTCTCGACCCGGATGACATCACGGTTCAGATTCGGGCAAATGAAGACGTGCCCTATGACGTGATCAAGCAGGTCATTCTTCAGCTGGCCCTGGCCCGCGTCAACAAGATCGAGTTTTCCACATGGAAGGAAACGCCGGAACCGCTGACAGGCGACATGGATGATGAAGAGTAGAAACCAGACCACGGCTCCCCAGAGTCGATATTCCATAAGCATAACGCCGCTGATCGACGTGATCTTCCTCCTCATGATCTTCTTCCTGCTCACCATGAGCTTTCAGAAGCCGGAGGACGTCCTGGAGAATCGACTCCCCCAGGTCGGCAGACAGGACAGCCCGGACCCGGCAAAGGACTGGGAAACGGTCCGGCTGCGGATAAAAATGGTCCAGGAAGACAAGCGGATGAAAATCTACCTGGGAGAGCGGAGCGTTACCACGTACAATGATCTTCTTTACTACCTCGATCAACTGCCCGAGGATATCCTGGTCATGATGGACCCTGACAGAAACGTCCCGTACAAACATGTCATCGGTGTGTACAACAGCTGTTTGAAATCCCGGAAGAAGAACATCGTCTTCAGCCTTTCCAGGCCATGACGGTCCTGAAACGGCCTGTGTGTATGAAACCCCTTGCCAATCGATCCGGAAGATAAATGATCCCTAACCCTTTCCCAATACGCCTACGGGCCGAGAAGGCTCCCATGTCGCTTCTCGCTCAAGGTTTTCTTCGCCTCGTGACGGCAATGCATGCAATAGGCGGGCTGGTCTTCTTCCTCTCTTCACTCCTCACCCCTGCCATCCTTCCCTGCCGTGCATCCGATTCCATACAGCAGCTCCATGTGGAGCAAATACGGTCCCTGGACGAGATGCGGGCTGCACTTGGGTTGCTGAAAAAAAGTACGGCCAGGGCCCTGGAGAAAAAGGAAGGTACGTACGGCCTTCAAAAGCTCATTCTCGAGAAGTCCGGGGCATGCATCAGTCAGCTGGTTTCCTTTCAAAACAACTCTCCACAAGGGACGTCCCCGGGCGGACAGGAGGTGAAGGACCTGTTCTTGCAGAACAGGGATGTCATCAAAGAAATCCTTGCTTCGAACGAGATGATCACAAGGGATTTGCAGGAGAACAGGCTCGACCGGATGAAAGACCCTTTGGCCTTCTTTCAGTCTACTGCCTGGCAGCACCCCCAGCATCTCATTTCCCTGTCAAGCTACTGGCTTGGATGGAACGGGTACTACTCCAGCCTCGTCTTTTCCCGCGACGAACCCGTTCGGAGGGAACTGCTGGAAGAAGCGATCGAGGGGTTTTCCAGGTCTTTTCTCGACTTCGATCAGGACGACATCAAGAACAGGAGCCTTCTGGGGCGCGGACTGTGCTACAGGCAGCTCAAGAATCACAAATACGCCGTCAGGGATTTCGCGTCTGTGAAATCCAAGACAAAAGAGGGTGACCGGTTGCATGCTCGATGCCTCTATGAAGAGGCACAGATCAGCTACGAGACAGGGAACATGGGGTCCGCGTTGAACAGGCTGGATCAGGTGGAAGAGGCTTCTTGGGGACAGGAGAACCTGCATGCCCTCATGCTCGGGGCCAGGAAATTGAGGGCCAGGATTCTCATCGCCCGCACAGAAAAAAAGGGGGAAGCATCGGGCACAAGCGCAGAGGACCTGGAAAGGGTGCGCCGAAAAGCCTTTCACGAACTCAAGCGGATGGCCGAGAGTCACAGCGGTTTGAGCGCGGAATTCTACAGGTATGCACATGAGCATGCAGAGAGCCTGAAACATCTATCTCCTGCCGAACTGGGACCCGTTGGGAGCCTTGCAATGGGTGACTGGTACTTTCAGAAGAAAGCGTACGACAGGGCCGGGGACTATTATCAGGCACTCCCCGAGGACTCCCGCCTGATTCCTGAGAACCGCAGGGATGGCGTGTGCTACCGAACCGCATACATCCACAGCAAAAGGAAGCAGTGGCGCCGTGCCGTGCGTCTGCTGGAAGGCTTTGGCATGAGGTTTCCCTCATCCTCCTTACAGAAGGAGGCGGCATCCCTTTATTACGTGGCAGCGACCAACGACTACAAGGAGGATTCGAACCCGGGCACATACAGCCAATTTGTTGATTCCATCCGCACATACCTGACCCGGTGCAGCACGTGTCCTGACCAGGGCGAAGCCCACTTCCAGCTTGCCGCTTATTACAAAAAATCGGGGGATTCCACCGAGGCCTTGAAGGCGTTCCTGCAGGTGGACGAAGATTCGCCGCGTTTTCCAATGGCAGCCTACCACGCTCTGGAATGCTACCTGGAAACCCTGGACGCACTGCGAAAGGACGGCCAGGGTCAGAGCAGGGCCGCCCGGGAAATCTATCAGGAGGCTGTACGACACCTCGCCCGGCTGGACGACCGGAACGGACTCCACGAAAAAGTGACAGGAAAACGAAAAGAGCTCGAGCCTTACCTGGTCCTTGCCCGGGCCGGGCTCCACCTTTTCGGGCCCGCAGATGCCCGCCGAACGGCTCTGAAACAGATGGAAGGGTTTGAAAGGCGATTCCCGGGGGAACAAAAACTCTTTTTGAAGGCGGCCATCCTTCGGCTGGAGTATTCCCTCAGCCTTTCCATGCCTGGGAGCGCGGAAAAGGAAATCCGCAGCCTGCTTCTCGGCCCTTCCATGGACCAGGAAAGATTTGAGGATCTCCTCGAGATAGCGAACCGTTTTTATCGAAAGGCCATGCGCATGCAGGACAACGGGAACACAGGTGCATCCGCTCCTCCTGCAGAAGCGGCACTGATTCTGTATGAAAACCTGCATCAAGTTTCCCGAAAAGACCCTTCCTGCAAGCGGTACGGCCAGTCCATTCGGCTCAGGATGGGGCAGATCTACATGTGCCGTGACAACCTTGCACGGGCCTTGAAACTCTACCAGGATGTCCTTGCCCATGACCCGGCGTCGGCCGATGCCGTGTATCATCTTGGATTGATCTATGAGCGAACAGCACAGTGGGAAGAGGCGCTTCGTGCGTGGAGAAAGGTTACGGACGGGGTCAAGGCAGGAACGGTTCACTGGTTCGAGTCCCGATACCACACGGCCCTGTGCCTCCAGAAACTCGG
>CAZSUQ010000333.1:0-6132 GCA_964609935.1 uncultured Thermodesulfobacteriota bacterium
GGTCATGCTGATCACAGGGGCGGCCAGCGGGATCGGCCGTGCCTGCGCCCTGGAATTCGCAGACAGGGGATGTCACCTGGTGATCTGCGATATCAACGATACGGACCTCCATACCGTGGCAGAGGAGATCAGGCGAAAGGGACGCCGTGTATTGCCCATGAAGACCGACGTGTCCGACGAAAAGGATGTGGAAGCCCTGGCGGACCGGGCCTTCCAGGAGTTTAAAAGGGTGGACATTGCCATGAGCAATGCAGGCGTCGCGGTTGTGTCACCCACCCACGATCTGGACAGGGCGGACTGGGACCGGGTCATGGGGGTCAACTTCTTCGGGGCCATACACGTGATCCGCCATTTTGTCCCGGCCATGGTGAAACAGCGGGAGGGACATCTGGTGGTGACCGCTTCAGGCATGGGGCTTACGGGGATGCCCTATGCAGCAACCTACACCGCCTCCAAGTTTGCGCTGGTGGGGTTGACCGAGTCCCTGCGCGCCGAGATGGCCCTTCACAACGTGGGGGTCACGACCTTGTGTCCCGCGGTCGTCCACACCCCCATGTTTCAGAGAGCGGAGCTCAGGGGCTTCTCCGATGAGGCGAGGCGGGGTCTCCTCGGCGGCATGTCCCCTGAGCGCTTTGCACGCATCGTTGTGAAAGGGGTAAAGAAGAACAAGGGGCTGATGGTCATCTCGGGACTGACCAAGACCACCTACGGTTTCAAGAGGCTGTCTCCTTCACTGTATCAATGGAGCCTCAAGGGGTGGGCCAGGCTCAGCCAGAAATACCGTGACGACCCGGGAGCAGGACGAGGGAAGGATTCGTAGAAAGGGAGAAGCCGGCATGAAAGCAGCCAGGGTTCAACCGGACGGAAGCCTTGTGGTCTCGGATGTCCCCGAACCGGAGCCAGGCCCCGGGGACGTGGTCGTCAAGGTGGCCTATTGCGGAATCTGCGGCACGGACATCCACATGCTGGATGCAGGACTCCTGCCTCCGGGACTGGTCATAGGCCATGAGATCTCGGGAACGGTTGCACACGCAGGTGTAGAGGTGGAAGGCTGGAGGGAAGGAGACCCTGTGGCACTCCTCCCCCTGGACCCCTGCTTTTCCTGTGAACCCTGCAGGCAGGGGAGCGTCATGATCTGCCGGGAAGCCTTTTCGCGAAATTATGGGGTCGGTGGGAACCCGGGGGGCTTCAGCGAGTTCATGCTGGTCCGGCCCTCCATGCTTTTTCGGATTCCAGAGGGCCTGGACCTCAGGGCGGCGGCACTGAACGAACCCTGGTCCGTTGCCGTGCACGGGGTCAATCTTTCCGGGATCCCGAAGGGCGGTCCGGCGGTGGTGATGGGGGCAGGCCCCATCGGGCTTCTGTGTGTCGCCGCGCTCAGGGCCATGGGAGCCGGTGCGATCTGCGTATCCGAACCGGACCCTTACAGGAGAGAAAAGGCCGAGGGGCTGGGAGTGGATCTTGTGGTGGATCCGTCCCGTGAATCTCCGGGTGACGTGGTCCGGGACAAGATCGGCAGGGACCCTGAAACCGTATTCGAGTGTGTGGGTACAGAGACCTCGATCCAGGATGCCTCAGCCATTGTGGGGCCTTTTGGCCGGGTCGTGGCACTGGGTGTTCCCATGGGTCCTGCCTCCATCTTTCCCATGAGCTGGTTCATGAAGGAGATCCGGCTGAGCTTCAGCCTCGGATACACGTATGAGGAGTTTGAACGCGGCCTGCGTCTTCTGGCACAGGGAGCGGTGGATCCGGATACGGTTATCAGTGATGTCCTGCCGCTCGGAGAGATCCAGCAGGCCATGGGGATGCTACGAAGCTCCGGGCACATGAAGATTCTCATCGACTGCCGGTCAGGCTGACACTTCATGATCCGTAATGACCAAGATTTGGGTTGACACGATCATACGGTGAGGTTCAATTTGCCCTGACAACCCTCACCCGATCTTGCCCAACATCTCGAAATAATACCGATTGGATTTCAGCGGTCTACTTGTTCCGTATCCATGGCAGAAAGTGTGAAATTTCGAGGGACAAATTTCTTTTCTAGGTCGGAATGGAATATAGAAATAGGAAGGACAAGTCCAGGACATGCTCCTGATGATTTGGTATATGGCAGCCTTAGCCCTTGATCCAAACACCCATTCCCCTTGGGGACGACCATACGACCTCCCCGTGAGTCTTCACCGGCTGACGACCTTCGAAGGAAGATAGGACAATCGTAATCTCCTGACGTAGTGGTAGCGGCTTGCAGGAATCGATAAACAGCCCTCTGGTGCTTATGTTTGTAACAAAATTCCTATAGAGACTTTCCTGCGTGGCATAATCCACGATCGTGCAGCAGTCTATTCTTCGATGTGCCCTACGATCCTCCTGTGGCTTCGTTATTAGACGGAGGTGCCTGAGCTTTTTTGATACGGACATAACACGTGATCTCCCTTCCAGGGTTGTCGGTTTCGTCCTTTTGAAGCTCCTCCCCTTTACCCCTCTTTCTTGCACAGAGAAAAATGGAGGGCAGCGACTGTACCGTTCTTTTATGCAAATAACATTCCGGTGTGCCCTTGCAGTATTTCTGCTTGTATTTCAATTGCTTTTAAACCATTACCCCGGCACATGTTGCTTCAATCGGGGTCAACTTGCTGTAGATTGGGAAAAAAAATACCTATTGAAGAGGCCCTGTGGAATCTATGGAACTTCCCTTTTGTACCCACGGCAGGATCAAGGGTGGCTTACCGATCCACAGGCCGCCCTTGGTTTCTCAGCAGATCATGATCTTCACATTCGAAACTCGAGCTCATGGCTGCAGTCCTGTTTCTTGAATGGGTCATGATTTCCTCCTATACTCTACACCTGACCGGAGAGGACTCGTATGAAAGGCAGGAGAATAATTGTGGTCGGTGGCGGGGCGGCCGGCCTGATAGCCGCCGGGCAAGCCGCAGAAACGGGGTCTGAATCACTCCTGCTGGAGAAGATGACCCGATGCGGCCGCAAGCTCTCCATTACTGGAAAAGGGCGCTGCAATATAACCAATATTGCGGATATGACTGATTTCCTGGAGCATTTCGGCAGAGAGGGCAGGTTTCTTCGCCATGCTTTTTCTCGCTTTTTCACCCGGGAGCTAATGGATTTCCTGGAAGGACTCGGGCTGAAACTGGTAACGGAAAGAGGGGGTCGTGTCTTTCCTGCCAGCGGCCGCGCGTCCGACTTTGTGGCTGTCTTGCTGCAGTGGCTCAAAAGGTGTGGCGTGAATATCAAATCGTCATCGGCAGTTGACAGACTGGTCCTGAAGAACGGTCGGATTACCGGTGTCGTTGCCCACGGCATGGAATTTCCTTGCGACGCGGCGATCCTTGCCACTGGCGGCGCGTCGTATCCGGCAACAGGATCAACCGGTGATGGCTACCTGCTGGCAGCGTCCGCGGGGCACACCATTGTCCCTGTCCGGCCGGCTCTTGTCCCCCTGGAGACGGTTGGCAACCTGGCCGCTAGAATGGCAGAACTTAGGCTTCGGAACATCAAGGTGGCTATGATTGTCAGCGGCAGGAAAGCAAGGGAGGCCTTCGGAGAGCTGGAGTTTGCTGACTTTGGCGTAACCGGCCCTGTCGTTCTCACCCTGAGCGGCAAAGCTGTTGATGCCATGGGGGACGGAAGAAAAGTCGTGCTCTCCATCGATCTCAAGCCTGCCCTTGATGAGAAGAAGCTTGATGCCCGACTTCTGCGCGATTTTGCATCCCGTGGCAAGGAGAAGATTTCGAGCGTTTTACGGGCACTGCTCCCTCGACAGATGGTGCCGGTCTGCCTTGACATGACCGAGATCCTGCCGGACCGTCTCGCGAGCCAGGTCTCGACGAAGGAAAGAATTCGGCTGCGAAGATGGCTCAAGGATTTTCGCCTGGAAGTAACAGGACACCGACCTTTCAGTGAAGCCATCGTCACCGCTGGTGGAGTGGATACACGCGAGATCGATCACAAAACCATGGAGTCCCGCCTGAAAAAAGGACTCTTCATAGCAGGAGAGTTACTCAATGTTCATGGTGATACCGGTGGATACAACCTTCAGGCTGCCTTCTCGACCGGGTGGCTTGCAGGGCACTGCGCGGCATCCGGCTCTTAGAGGAATATGGTGTTTCTGCCTACAACCAAAAAGGAAGTGAAAGGTCTTGGCTGGGGCGAGTTGGATGTCGTTCTGGTTACCGGGGACAGTTACATAGACTCGCCCTTGGTGGGCGTTGCGGTTATTGGCAAGGTGCTCCTGCAGGCAGGCTACCGGGTGGGCATTATTGCCCAGCCTGATGGTTCCTCCGCCCGGGACATAGCGAGGTTGGGCGAACCGAGGTTGTTCTGGGGGGTTACCGGTGGTTGTATCGACTCCATGGTTGCCAACCGCACCGCTTCCGGTCGCAAGCGCAAGCGTGACGACTACACCCCCGGCAACGTCAACAATCGTCGCCCCGATCGGGCTGCCACGGTCTACTGCAACCTGATCAGGAGACACTTCAAAGGCACCGTTCCCATCGTGCTTGGCGGCATTGAGGCCAGCCTGAGGCGCCTTGCCCACTATGACTTCTGGTCCGACAAGATCAAGCGGTCGATTCTGTTTGATGCCAAGGCGGATTACCTTCTGTATGGCATGGCCGAGCGTTCCGTGGTTGAGCTGGCCCGCTGCCTCAAGGGAGAGGGCGAACCGGAACAGGTACGGGGGCTTTGCTACATTTCCCGTGACATTCCGGAAGGATATCTGAAGTTGCCCTCCTTTGCCGAGTCAGCCGGAAACAAAGAGGCGTTCACCAGGATGTTTCATGTGTTCTACCGCAACAACGATCCGGCAACGGCAAAGGGGCTGGCCCAAGAACAGGACACTCGCTACCTGGTGCAGAATCCACCGGCCCGCTATCTCTCAGGGCCTGAACTTGATGCGGTGTATGACCTGGAGTACCAGCTCGATCAGCACCCTTTCTGCCAGCGCCAGGGCGACGTCAAGGCCTTGGAGACCATCCGCTTCTCCATCACGACCCACCGCGGGTGCTATGGGGAATGCAGCTTCTGCGCCATCGCGATCCACCAGGGGAGGACCGTCAGATGGCGCAGCCGGCGATCGATTCTCGATGAAACGCGCCGGATGACAACGCATCCCTTGTTCAAGGGAATCATTCATGATGTTGGCGGCCCGACAGCGAACATGTACGGATTTGAATGCCGCCGGAAGTATGATAAGGGGTGCTGTCCCAAGAAACGATGCCTGTTTCCCAAGGTGTGCACCGATCTCCGTATCGACCACGGGAAACAAGTGTCACTCTTAAAGGCTATGCGCGCTGTCGAGGGTATCAAAAAGGTTGTGGTTGCCTCCGGCGTCCGCCATGACATGATTCTGGCCGACAAGGCAAACGGCACCCGGTACCTGCAAGAGCTTGTGCGGCATCATGTGTCAGGACAAATGAAGGTAGCCCCGGAGCATTCAGAGCCGTCCGTGCTGGCCAGGATGGGGAAGCCGGGCCGTGACACCCTTCTGGCCTTCAGGGACCTTTTCTACAAACTCACGTCGCAGGAAGGCAAGGAGCAGTTCCTCACCTATTACATGATAGCCGCCCATCCAGGATGTACGGAACGTGACATGGCGCGCCTTCGGTCATTCGCCCTTCGTGAACTTCGCCTGCTTCCCGAGCAGGTCCAGGTGTTCACGCCGACACCGGCTACGTATTCTTCGCTCATGTATTGGACTGAGCGGGATCCCTTTACCGGGAAGCAATGCTTTGTAGAGAAGACGACCCGGGGAAGGGAAAAACAGAAGAACACTCTGGTGCATCGGCGCCCCCCCCCTAAACGCGCCGTGTAGGTTGAGTGAACAGACCCTTCTTTCAAATTTCGAAGACCGATCCTCCTCTCACGGGGTGCCGAACTCAAACGGCTCTTGCTCAAGATTCTTAGGGGAGAAGAGGTCTCCTCGGACGATTCAGGTTCAGCGATCTGCATAGCTCTTGCCACCCTCGTCACCCCACGGTTTCCTCTTCACGCTGAATATCTCGTCTTGGCAGGTTGAAAAGGGGTGTACCGATCCACAAGCCTCCCCTGTTTTTTCAGCAGGTTATCAATAGATAGGCGGTTTTCAGGCGAGGATCTTCTGAGACTGTATGGCAG
>CAZSUQ010000334.1:0-6124 GCA_964609935.1 uncultured Thermodesulfobacteriota bacterium
TCCACGTTGTTGTTGCTCTATGGCGATCTTAACGGACCCGGGGTGTACGCTGATGATGGATGCCCTGAACTCCCAACCGGATCCGTCAAAGAGAAGGAGAGGGTCGCCCGGGCCCATGCGGAGAACATTACAGAGGTAGTGCCGCTGCTTTCCGGACAGGGAAATCTCCTTTGCACCCCGGGAAAGCCCAGGTACATGGATCCTTCGGAGAGAACGATCGAGTTTGCCCGAGATCCCTTTGGCCATTTATTCATTGTCCTTTGGATTTCTTCAAGAGAACCGATACCCACCCCTCTTCCTGATCCACCTTCTTTCCAACGACCTCGAAGCCTGTCCCCCTATAGCCCTCCAGGAGATCGGCCAGTTCATGATCAAGGATGCCGGCCAGGATGCAGTGGCCGTCCGTTAAAAGAAGGGATGCGAGCATGTCTGCGTACTGGTCCAGAACAGGTGTCGTGAGGTTGGCCGCAATCAGTTCAAAGCTGCCGCGGCAGCACTCAAGGGGACCGTTCACCAGTCGGATTGCATGATCGAGTCTGTTTCGAACGAGGTTTGTGCGTGCCGTGTGGATCGCATCCGGATCAACGTCAAGCCCCATCACCCATTCCGCACCGAGTTTCGATGCCGTAATGGAAAGAACCCCTGATCCGCAGCCCACGTCGAGAAAGGAGCCAGCGATGTTGTTCTTGTCCTTGGAACGTTCTTCAAGGAATTCAAGACAATGACGCGTGGTAACGTGTTTTCCGGTCCCAAAGGCCATCCCCGGTTCCAGAACGATCGTGATTGGGCTTCCCGGCAGAGGATCTTCGTGCCATGGCGGAATGATCCAGATCCTGTCCGAGATCCTGTCAGGGGGGAAGGAGTGCATCCAGTTCATGGCCCAGTCTTCTCTTTTCAGGTATCGGCAGCCAAGGACGCGCGCACTCGAGCCGGGCGAGCCCATGGATACGAGCCTCGCCCTTTCTTCCACAAGGTTCAAGACCTTTTCCACGCCCATAGGGCCAGGGAAATAGACAAGCAGGCTGGAAAAGCTACCGCAGGTACTGCAATCCTGGGAATCATTGTCCTGGGTCTCGGCGGCCTGTAGTACAGGTGGTTCCGCGCTTCCGGTTGCCCCCAGATCCATGCACTCAGCCATGAAGGAGGAGCGGCATTCCTCGTCTGCATTGACGAATTCAACCGTGGCTTCGATCCATTGATCCAGGTCGTGAGACGGTTTATGTGAGATTGTGCCCTTTTTCATCACAAACCTTTATAAGATACATCAGTCCTGCCGTGAGAAGGGACGGATGACTTTATTCGTGTTTTTTCAGGAACCCCCTGCTTTCAAAAAGAACATTACCACATAAAGACAGCGGTTTCCTAGCCGGATAGAAGCCTGATCATGGCGCACAACAATGCGGCCCCAAAAACTCGATTTAGACCCGGGATGGCATCTATGAAGGTTTTGAATAAATTAAAAGTATTGCTTTACTATTATTTTATAACTGTTTAAATTAAGCCAAATAAATAAGGTTAAATCCCATCAACATCAAAGACCATTTACCCGGGTTATATCTCAGGCATATGTATTGATTTTTTCGGATGAGTAGAAGACCCCTTGACAGTTATGACGCGGCGTGTTAATTTTTGTCCAATGGTCAGCCAATTCGATTCGATGGGCGTGAAGGAGATAGAGAAATGAGAAGGCGGAAACTCAATTACACACTCTTGAACAGCCGGGAAGCTGCTGAACAGTTGGATATGAGTCCGGACACGGTGAACCTGCTGGCACGAACAGGGAAGCTCCAGGGTATCAAGGTGGGGAGACAGTGGCGGTTCAAGAAAAGAGACATTACGCTGCTCAAGAAACAGGTGGACAGGAGGCTCGAAGCCGCCTAGTGAGTTAAGGATTCACGTACATCCCCCCCGCACCGCAATCCATCCCGAGCCTCTCAGCATCCTTGCATCTTCATGGTTCTGCTCGATCAGGTGCCTTTGAATCACTTGAATCCGGGATCGATGCTTCTTTTCCCGACCCTTCAGGCGTGACGACCGCCTCCACGAGGCACTCCGGGCAGAGAACTTTTCGTGCCGCCTTCTTCACCTGTTTCGCTGTGACCGCCTCGATGTATTCCGGATAGAGCTGGTATTCCCTGTAGCCAAGCCCGTATCGTTCATAGGAGGCCATGAGGGAAGCCTGACTGGCACTGGTCTGTATGCTGAGGTCATAGCTGCCGAGAAGATAGTTCTTGGCCCTGTTGAGCTCCTCCCCTGTAATCCCATCCCTTCGGATCTGCTCCAAAGCCTTGTAGATCTCTGCCACGGCCTTTTCCCTGTTTCTTTTCATGGTAGCCATATAGACGCCAAAGCTGCCGGGATCAAAGGCATCACGGTTAAAGGCCGTGACCGTATAGGCAAGGCTTTGCCGGTCCCTGAGGTCCATAAAGAGGCGACCACCCTGTCCGGAGAGCACGGCCTGGAGAACGTCCAGGCTGTACCTCTCCTTGTCCCAGAAGCTTGCGCCGCGGGCCCCCACCACAATGTGTGATTGGAGCTTGTCCGGTGATACATGCTTGACCGAAAGGCGGCGGGGCTCCGTGCCGCAGGCAATCTCAGGTTGAACAAAAGGCTGATCCGGCAATTGGGTGAGCAGGCGATCCGCGATCTTTTTCACGTCTCCGGCATCCACATCCCCAACGATGGCCAGGACAAGATTCGAGGCTACCACTTCTTTTCCGTAATAGGCGGAAAGATCTTCTCTCCGGAGCTTTGCGATGGTATCCGCTGTGCCGAGCCGGTCCAGACCATAAGGATGACAGGGATAGAGGCTCTTCCAGAAGAGCTGAAAAGCGAGATGTGAAAGGTTGTCTTCACTGTTCTTGATGGCGGCAAGCACATCCTTGCGGGTCTTTTCCACGTATTCGGACGGGAATTCGGGATGGAGCAGGATATCGGAGAAGATCTCAAAGGCGGCCGGGAAGTTCCAGCTCACCACCTGTGAGGTAAGGCCAAAGGAGTTTCGGCCGGAGAACCCTGAAACAGAGCCGGCCAGGGACTCGATCTCCTCTGCTATCTGCTCCGCTGTGCGGGAGGCGGTTCCCTTGGTGAGCATGGCTGCCACGAAGTTGCTGATCCCTGCCGTATCCGGGGTTTCCGTGAGGAGCCCGCCCAGGAATACGGCCTGACAGGATACAAGGGGAACCGCGTGGTTCTCCTTAACCAGGAGAACAGCCCCGTTTGGCAGGCGCGTTTTGATCACTTCTTCCCCATTGTCCCCCGTGTCAGGGGCATCCTTCAGGTAGCGCGCCTTGAGTCTCTTGTGGATTTTTTTCGCTTTTTTCAGGATCTTCTTTTCTGAAATCTTCGTGTCCGAGGATTCCGGGAGCAGCACACCCACAGTCATGCTCCCGGGTCGAAGATATCGGTGTGCCACCCGAACGAGATCTTCGGATTTCACCGAGCGAAGTCTCTCCAGGTACTGGTCTCCAAAGTCCAGCTCTCCGGTTACGGATTCATAATAGCCCAGTTCCCTGGACTGGCCCTGGACCGTTTCCTTTTCATAGATGAAGTCGCTTTCGAGCTGCCCCCTGGCCTTGTTCAGTTCCTCCTGGCCCACAGGCTCGAACCCGCATCTCCACATCTCTTCAAAGATGCCGTAAAGGGCCTTTTCCAGGTCTCCTGCCTCCAGTCTGGCCCCAACGATGAAGAGTCCAGGATCCTTGGGCGTCATGGCGTAGGCATACACGGAGTTCAGCAGCCGCTGTTTCGAGCGAAAGGCATGGTAGAGCCGTGAACTTTGCCCCTGGCCCAGAACCTGAGCCAGGAGGTCCAGCGCGGGCACATCGGGATCCATGATATCCGGGATGTGGAAGCCGATCTTCAGGCGCGCCTCTGCAACATCCATGTTCAGGACAAAGGAGCGGGGTTTGGACTGCGGTGGCTCCACGGTCTGTGGCCGATGCGGCATCTTTTCGGCAGGTATCCTTGAGAGCCTTTCTTCCAGGCGGGGCATCAGCTCTTCAGAGTCCAGATCCCCTGCCATGACCCACACGATATTCTCCGGCACATACCACTTCTTGTAGAATGCCAGGAGCTGCTCCCTTGTGAAATTCCGGATGTTCTCCTCGAACCCGATCACGGGCAGGCCGTAAGCGTGCTTCGTATAGGCCTCCCTGAAGAACGCCTTGGAGAACATCCTGGCCGGGAGATCCTTTCCCCTCCTCAGTTCCTCCAGGATGACCGGTTTTTCCCTTGCCAGCTCCTCCGGATCCAGGGTGGCGTTCTGCATGATATCTGCAAGGATCTCGATCCCCTTGTCCATGAACCGTGAGGCCATGTTCACGTAATAGACCGTCATTTCCCAGCTGGTGTAGGCATTGATCATGCCGCCCGAAGCTTCCACCTCCCGGGCGATTGCCCCCACGCCCCGGTTTTCGGTCCCCTTGAAAAGCATGTGTTCAAGCACGTGGGACATGCCGCACTCCTGTTCGCTTTCCTGGGCGCTGCCGGCCTTGACCCACGCCTGGATGGAGACCACGGGTGCAGCGTGGTTTTCAATGAGAATCACGGTCATGCCGTTGGAAAGGACCTTGCGAAGCGGTTCCGTCGTTTCTGGAAGGCCGGGGACGGGGAAGAGCCCGACGAAAAGGAAAGCCAGCGCAAGGCAGAGGGAATAGCGCAAGGTTCGAACGGATGCAGGGGAGCCCATCATCAACCAAGCCATCTAGTTTCTCCTGTTGTCGTCCCTTGTTTTTGGGACTGTTGTTTTCGGATGTTATCGCTTCAAGAAGTAATTAGACAGCCGATTGGAGCGATTGTTCCACTTGTTCATGTTGGTTCATTGTTTCACGGTCTTCAGAAAAAATCTTCATGCAACATGCGGGTTAGATGCCCGGAATGATTGGATGGATAGCTCTGTCGTACGGAGTTGGAGATTGCCTCACCCATCGATCTGTTGGAGGATCTTTTTTGTCGCCCCTGTTACAGGGTATTGCGAAATCCGGTTCCGGTGGACCCACTTCCAGTCCGGATGGCCCTTTCGCCTTTGATCCCCCGGCCTGCTTTGCGATCCTTTGTATCGATAGACCCTGAGTTCCTCCTGAAAGTGGCTGTAGGTATGCTTCAGGACGGCACACGGCTCGCTGAAGACCGGTTGAATGAAGGCGTGCTTCCTTAGGCGACTTTCCAGCTTTCGGCGTGCCTGTTTCTCTGTTTCCTGGATCTCCGCGGTTCGGCCGGGCAGCTCCCATAGGCCTCCGAGGAGCCCGTCCGTTGGTCTCTTCGAAATGAGAATCCTTCCGTGTCCGGTGATGAATGCCACGACCCTGGACTGAATCGGGACAGGGGGCTTTTTCCTGCGAAGAGGAACCAGGTGCGTTTTCCCCTTCTTGAAGGCGGCACAAACCGACTTGACAGGGCAGGGGAGGCAATCCGGCCGCGCCGGCTTGCACACCAGGGCGCCGATTTCCATAAGGGCCTGGTTGAAATCAGCGGCCTTTCCCTTTGGCAGCAGATCGCCCCCGATCTCCACTAGGCGCTTCCGGGTCGCCGGACTCCCTGGATCGTCCCTGATCATGAACACCCGGCACAGGACACGGACAACATTCCCGTCAAGGACAGGGACATCCCGGCCAAAGGCGATGCTGGCCACGGCTGCAGCCGTGTAGGGGCCGATACCAGGGAATTTCTGCAACGCTTCCGGATCGGAAGGGATCCTTCCTTTCGTTTCCATGCACAGCAATTGTGCCGTACGGTGCAGGTTGCGCGCCCGGCCGTAGTATCCGAGACCCTGCCATACCTGGAGCACGGATTCCTGTGATGCCTCGGAAAGGTGCTTCACCGTGGGGAACCGCCTGACGAATCGGTTGTAGTAGTCAATAGCCGTCTCCACCCGGGTCTGTTGCAGGAGCATCTCTGAGATCAGGATCTTGTAGGGGTCACGGGTCTTCCGCCAAGGAAGGGGTCGCTTGGCTGAACGGTACCATCTGAGAAGGTTTCTCTGGAAGGTTGCTTTTTCGTTGAAGCGCACGGCAATGAATGACGCAGGTTAATATTATAAAGAACTTTAACTAATAATTGAAAACTATTATTAAACAACCACCTGCTAAAGCAGGTGGATTTAATATTACGGCTGAAAGCCGGT